>CAZCMK010000027.1:0-26228 GCA_964499775.1 uncultured Dehalococcoidales bacterium
ATACGCCGGTCTGTCTCGAGCTGCGACTCGCCGGGTCCCCTGGTGCCGATACCGCCTCCGAGTCTCTCCAGATGGCTCCACTGTCCGGCAAGACGCGGAGAGAGATACTGGTGCTGCGCCAGCTCCACCTGAAGCTGCCCCTCTCTTGTCCGGGCACGTCTGGCGAATATATCCAGGATAAGGGCTACACGGTCGATTATCTTTACGTCGAGAGCGTCTTCCAGGTTCCTCTGCTGGAGCGGCGATAGCTCGTCATCGAACATCACCACGTTATAGCCGGTGCTTTCTTTCAGCGCCTGCAATTCGGCGAGCTTGCCTTCACCTATATAGTATGTCTTGGTGGGAACCGGCAGCCGCTGTACCATTCTACCGACTACCTTGGCTCCCGCAGTTCCGGCAAGCTGCGACAGTTCGTTAAGGGAGCTTTCGGCTGCCGCCCTGTTGCCACCCTTACCCTGCGCTACAGCTACCAGGAAAGCCCGCTCCACCGATTCCTTTGTAATATCTATCCCCCGCCGCATCAAACCTCTCCTGTTTTATGTCAAGTCTGTTTCGCTTTAAACCTGTTCTTGCTATCGCGCCACCCGGCTAAACGGGAAAGCCCTTTAACCAGTCCGGCATCGGGTATGGTCAGAGACATTCGCACGTAACCCTCTCCGTTCTTGCCGTAACCAGTGCCCGGAGTTACGACCACGCCGACCTGTTCCAGAAGGTCAGTGGTAAACTCCGTCGAGGTGTAGCCTTCAGGCACCTTCGCCCAGACATACAGGCTGGCTTTCGGCGTTTTCGCCTGGATACCGATACTGTTCAGCATTTCAACCACCAGGTCACGTCGCCTCTGATAGATATCGTTATGCTCCTGAATACAGTCCTGTGGTCCGCTCAGAGCCTCTATTGCCGCATACTGGATAGCCTGAGGAATACCCGAATCCATGTTCGATTTGACCGTCTTGAGGGCTTTTACCATGGTTGCGTTGCCCACCACCATTCCTATCCGCCACCCGGTCATATTGAAACTCTTTGAAAGTGTATGGAACTCCACACTCACGTCCCGGGCTCCCTCCGCCTGCATGAAACTGACCGGCTGATAACCATCAAAGGCAACCTCCGTGTATGGCGCGTCATGACAGACAGCCAGCTCGTGCTGACGGGCAAATTCCACTGTCTTGCTAAAGAATTCTATGTCTGCCACGGCTCCGGTGGGATTATTCGGATAGTTCAGCCACAGCAGTTTCGCCTTTTTCAGTGTCTGCTCGGGTATGCTGTCCAGTTCCGGCAGGAAATTGTTTTTCTCTTTAAGCGGCATGTAATACGACTCTCCGCCGGCAAGCATCGTGCCTATTGAATAGACAGGATATCCCGGGTCAGGCACCAGAGCAATGTCTCCCTGGTCGATAAAACACAGCGCAATATGAGCAATGCCTTCTTTCGCCCCTATTACAGGCAAGACCTCTGTTTCCGGGTCGAGTGAAACGTTAAAGCGTTTCTCGTACCACCCGGCAATCGCCTGCCGTAATTCGGGCAGACCTGCCGACTCCGGGTAGCGATGATTGGCAGGTTCCTGCGCCGCCTGGCATAACCTGTCTATTATATGAGACGGTGTGGGGATATCAGGGTCGCCTATGGCGAAGCTGATTACATCCTCACCTTTAGCCTTTTTCTCGGCAATTTTCTTTGTTATCTCCACAAATAAATATGGCGGTAAATTTTCTATCCGTTTCGCTATTCTCATTTTCTTTACTCCTAATCCTGCCAATCTCCGGTGAATACGGTTTCAGCCGGGCCGCTCAGAAATACGTCTCCCGTCCCGTCCCACTCCACCTTCAGTACGCCGCCGGGCAGTTTAACATCCACATTTTCATCTACATAGCCGTGCACACGGGCGGCAACGGTTATGGCGCAGGCCCCGCTGCCGCAGGCGAGGGTTTCCCCCACGCCTCTCTCCCAGACACGGGCTTCGATATGCTTTTTATCTATTACCCTGACTACCTCGAAATTCACTCCGCGGGGAAATATCTCGTGCACCTCTACCTTCGGGGCAATCTGTACCAGCGGGTAATCCGCCACCGGCTCATCGACGAAATATACGGCGTGCGGATTGCCCATGGAGACCGGGTTCAGCTTCAATTCCCTGCCTTCGACTGTAACAGTACATGCATTCATTGGTTTTATGTCAAGCATGCAGTTCCCCGCCTTGACCGGGATTTCCTTTTCGCCGAATTTCGGCATCCCCATGTCCGTCTGAACCTCGGTAACCTTACCTTTTTTCTCGGACAGCCTGACCTTCCTGATACCTGCCATTGTTTCCACGGATATCCCGTCGGCTGCCACGTCGGAGGAGTTAGAGTCGATATAATACTTAATCATGCATCTCATGCCGTTCCCGCAGACATCGGACTCTGAACCGTCGGCATTGAATATGCGCATCCTGAAATCAGCCACACTCGAAGGCAGCAGCACCAGCAGTCCGTCGGCTCCAACACCGTAATGTCGGTCGCACATAGTCACCGAAATCCGCGACCAGTCCGGCTGCATTCCGGCAGCCTCCACCAGCACGAAATCGTTTCCGGCGCCCTGCATTTTAGTAAATTTCATGGTTATATGGTTACTCCACCCTATCTTCTAACACACCTGATCTAGCTACGTAAGAACCTCTGGATAAAACACCGGAGTACCTTATGAATACAGGTGAATTATTAAAACATATTAACATAAGCCTGCCTGACTTTCAATTTACAGCCTCTGTACAGTATACTCAGACTAACCTTTATCCGGGTAAAACGAGACGACATTACGGTTCCGATATGCTGAAAAATCACTCAGTTAACGGCAATATAGCCGAACCTTTCCAGAGACCTTACCGCTGGGTAATCCTTGCAACCGTCTGGCTTCTCTACGCTGCCTTCGGACTGTGCATGAGGTCGATAGCGCCGGTCGTAACCCCGATACTCAGAGACCTCGATATGTCATACGGAGAAATGGGGTTTATACTGGGAAGCTGGCAACTGGTCTATATACCCGTCTCGATTTTCGCCGGTATCGCAATGGATAAATGGGGAATAAGGAGGTCTCTTTTTGCCGGAGCGGTAGTCCTGGCATTATCAGAGGGACTCCGTTATTACGCCACCGGATTCATCACTCTCTTACCGATAGTTGCCCTGTTCGGTATCGGCGGTCCTCTCATATCCATAGGCGCTCCCAAGACTATCTCGGTATGGTTCAGAGGCAAAGACCGCGCCACGGCCGTAGGCATCTATACTACGGCGCCCTGGATAGGAGGTTTATTCGCCGTCGCTGCAACCAACAGCTTTGTCATGCCCCTGACAGGAGATAGCTGGAGGCTGACATTCCTGTCCTACGGTCTCCTGACACTGCTTTTCGCCTTCATATGGGGGCTTTTTGCCCGTGATGCCGGACAGACGGAAGAATCGGACGCCGCCGGCATAAGAGCTACTTTCACCAGACTCATAAGAGTCCAGAACGTCAGTCTAATTCTCTTCGCCGGGCTTCTGGCTCTGTTCGTCGAGCACGGTTTCTCTCACTGGCTGCCGAAAATGCTCGAGAACCGAGATTCTTCCCCGGAGACGGCAGGCTTCATGGCTGCAATTCCACTCTTTGCCGCCATCCCAGCCGTATTGCTTTTACCCAGGTTTATCCCGCAGCACTCAAGAGGCCGCTTCCTCGCCCTGCTGGCTTTACTATCATCAGCCGGGCTGTTTGTATCTTATGCAGCCCCGTCATGGATACGTTATATAAGCCTTGTGATATATGGAATGTCCGCTCCAACGATATTACCTTTACTGATGCTCATCCTGATGGAAGAACCCAAGGTCGGCGCCAAAAATATGGGACTTGCCGGGGGAATCTTCTTCTGTGTGGCAGAGATTGGCGGGTTCACCGGACCCCTGCTTGTGGGCGGTATGGTAGACTTAACAGGCTCGTTCCTGCCGGGTGTTTCCTTCCTGGCAGGTACGGGCATCCTTCTGTGCATCACGGTATTCCTCCTGCGTGTGTCCAGAGCGAATCCTTAGCCCGTACGGGGTTTGTGCTTTTACTTATATATGGAGTATAACTATATAGAGGCAAAAAGATGAAAACCGGAGTTCTAGCCAGCTACAAAGAGTTTCTTCCCGTCACACCGGAAACACCCTTATTTTCACTGGGCGAAGGAGATACTCCTCTGGTCAGAGCCGTTAACCTGGAGAAGGAACTGGGCTGCGGCGAACTGTATTTCAAGCTGGAAGGATGCAACCCGACCGGCTCATTCAAAGACAGGGGGATGGTTGTTGCCATAGCCAAGGCACTGGAGGAAGGCAGCAAGGCGGTAATATGCGCCTCTACAGGCAACACCAGCGCCTCAGCCGCAGCGTACGCCGCATATTGCGGTCTGAACGCCATAATCATCGTCCCGAAAGGCAATATCGCCCTGGGCAAGCTGGCGCAGGCTATCATTTATAAAGCTAAAATAGTCTCCCTCGACGGTAATTTCGACCAGGCCTTGAATATGGTACGGAGCATCACAGAGAAACACCCGGTTACCCTGGTCAACTCCATCAATCCCTTCCGAATAGAAGGACAGAAAACAGCCTCTTTCGAGATTGTCGATATCCTGGGTGACGCGCCCGATTACCTGTTCATACCGGTGGGCAATGCCGGAAACATTACCGCCTACTGGAAGGGTTTTATCGAGTATTATAACGCCGGTAAGACTACAGGCAAGCCCGTAATGATGGGATTCCAGGCAGAGGGCGCCGCCCCTATCGTCCGCGGACATGCCATTGAGGAACCTCAGACTGTCGCTACCGCCATACGGATAGGCAATCCGGCAAGCTGGCAGAAAGCCGTTGCCGCCCGTGATGAGTCCGGTGGAACTATCGATATTGTTACAGACGAGGAAATTCTATCGGCGCAGCAGCTTATGGCGGCTAAATGCGGAGTATTCGGTGAACCGGCGTCGGCAGCTTCACTTGCCGGACTGATAAAACTATCCGGACAGGGAATGGACTTCTCTTCTAAAAGGATTGTCTGCGTGGTAACCGGCACCGGTCTTAAAGATACAGATATAGTCCTGAAATCTCCAGAGCCGTTTCTTGAGTTGCCGGCTGATTTAGCTGCTATAGAACAGGCTTTAGACTTGAAATAGGCGACATTTTTACCTATTTTTTCCGCGTTTAACGCTAAAGACGGATAGGTATCTCATGGTATCCATATTCAGGTCTGGAATCGATGAATCTTAAACGTATTTATTATGGCTGGGTGATAGTCCTTATCGGCTTCTTCGTCCTGTCCATGAATGCATTCGCCGTCTTCGGATTTGGCGTGTTCCTGAAGCCGCTGACGGAGGAATTCGGCTGGGAAAGAGGTGCATTATCCACTGCTTTTTCAATATCCCTGCTAATCGGCGGTATACTCTCTCTTGTCACCGGGAGACTAAGTGACCGCTATGGTCCCCGTATCCTGGTAACCGTTGCCGGTGTAGCACTGGGGGCAGGTTTCCTCTTGACATCGCAGGTCAACTCGCTATGGCAGGTATATATTGTCTGGGGGCTCCCCGTCGGCATCGCAATAAGCTGCTCCGTTATTCCTATAATCTCCTCGGTACCCAGGTGGTTTATTAAAAGACGGGGTATCGCCCTGGCAATTCCCGCCGCCGGTTTCAGCCTGGGAGGTGTTATCGGACCGATATTGATTGAGCGTCTTATATCCACCTATGACTGGCAGCACGCTTTCATCGTCCTGGGCATCCTACCATTTGTCATCACAGTCCCCTTTGCCCAGTTGATGAAACGTGAACCGGAACTGGCCGACACGGAAACAAACCTGGAAAGCGAAATCATAGAAGAAGTCCGGGTAGCAGGTTCGGCTGCTCGGGGACTCTCCTTTAATGAAATGATAAGAGACAGGTGGTTCTGGCTGTTCGGCACCATCCAGTTTTCATTCGGATTCTGCGGTCAGATGATAATCGTGCATATCACCCCTTATGGGACTGACGTCGGGCTGACGGCAATAACCGCGGCAAGTATACTATCCATCAGCTCTGCCACCGGTATCGCCGGAAACCTTCTTACGGGTTCTCTTGCCGACAGAATAAGCCCCCGGCTAATGCTATCCAGCTGCTATATCACGCTGGTACTATCACTGGTCTGGCTTCTGTTTACCAGGGAGGCATGGATGTTCTACATATTCGCCCTGGTATTCGGCGTAGCACGCGGAGGGATAGTACCGGTGCAAACTATGGTGCCGGCGGAGATATTCGGTCTTAAACACCTGGGTTCGTATATCGGAGCTTTCCTCCTTTTCGGTACGGCTGGAGGAGTCATAGGAACGCCTGTTGCCGGATTCATTTTCGATATATCCGGGAGTTACAGCCTCGCCTTCTGGCTGGCGATAATATTCGCCTCCCTGGCTTTTACAGTGAGCGTTATAATACTACGATACAAAAACGTAAAAATATGATAACATCTAACTGAACCGAATTTCGGAACTTATCATCAATGAGGATTCAAAGGAGGGACCGGTTTGTTCGACTCAGAGGAAATAAAAAAAGCAGTAACCGCTATCATTAAAGCTATCGGTGATGACCCGGAGAGAGAGGGTCTGGTAGACACACCTAAAAGAGTAGCTGAGATGTATGGTGAGATTTTTATGGGACTTGATATGGACCCGAAGAAAGAACTCACGGTGGGTTTCGAGGAAGGACACCGGGAGATGGTAATCCTCAGGGACATACCTTTTTACTCAATGTGCGAGCATCATCTGTTGCCGTTTTACGGTACTGCACATATCGGTTATATCCCCAATTCAAATGGACGCGTGGTCGGCGCCAGCAAACTAGCCCGCGTGGTTGACATCGTTGCCAGACGTCCCCAGATTCAGGAAAGAATGACCACACAGATTGCCGATGCCATCAACGAAGGAATAAATCCAGACGGAGTAGGCGTCGTTATCCAGGCGGAGCATCTGTGCATGGTTATGCGCGGGATAAAGAAGCCGGGCAGCACTGTGGAAACCTCGGCACTCCGCGGGACTTTTCGCAGCAACTCCAAGACAAGGTCCGAGTTTATATCGCTGCTCCAGAGTAAATAAAAAAGCCCACCGAAGTGAGCTTTATACCACTACACCAATTCTATTGAAAAATTTCAGGTTTTGATTGACTTTTCTAGTCTGAAGACGGTATCGTTCTCGGTTCCTGGACTTCCATCTCCTTATCGCAGCATACGACGACACCTTCGCCGGCTTTAACGCAGAGCACTTCCGTGCCGCAAATTTCGCAACGATACCTTTTACCTAGCTGACTTGCCACTTAACAAGTACCTCCTTAATATCCAGTCCTATTTCTTAAGCTCCATCGGTTTACCACAGCATTGAATCGCACCATCGCCTGCCCTGGTCACAATCAACTCAGCCCCGCACTTGGTACAACAATACCTTTTACCTATCTCGTTTGCCATATTTTCACCTTTCAAAACTTACCGGTATTCATGCTTTCGGGAAATCAAGAACATTATAGAATGTGAGTTTGATGACTGTCAAGAATACCTGCTCTTTAGTAATTCTATAGATTGATAGGTATTTGTTTACCTCACCCCTTACCCTTCAGGGTGAACCTTCAGGATGAACCCCTCTCCAACCAGAACCATAGATGTGAAATGAGAAGCTATCCTGGTTGGAGAGGGGAGTAAAAAAGAGAGGGGGCGAAGCCCCCTCTCTAAAACATTATCCCCCTTTCACGCATTCGAATGTTCGCATAGCAAAACAAGGTGCTGCGTGAGAGGGGGATTAAGGGGGAGAGTATAGATAGCAACCGAAACACAACGACCCTACTCACCTGCCAGTTGAACTATCACCTGTCTTGAGCGGGGACGGTTATCGAAATCCACCAGTATTATCTGCTGCCATGTACCCAGCAGCAGTCTTCCCTCACTGAAAGGTATTACCAGCGAAGGACCGAGTAGCGAAGCCCGGACATGCGAGTGCCCGTTCCCATCACCCCAGGCACGGTCATGATTGTATTTGATATTCTGCGGAATAATCCGCTCGAACATAGCTTTGAAGTCAGAGACCACGCCGGGCTCGAATTCTATAGTTGACAGGCCGGCGGTCGAACCGCTGACAAATATCGTAGCCGTCCCGCTGTTAATACCCGCCCTGGTCACTTCACGCTGTACCTGCGGAGTGATATCGACAATATCTCCGTTTCCTCCGGTTTGAAGGCTTATTTTATTAGTTACTATCATGGTTCACCTCAAAAATACATGAATGATTTAACGCCACCTTACAACTATCGACTCGCGCTGAAATATTCTCACGGCTATCCGTAATACCAGTACGTCTACTACACACAATGCGAATCCCAGGACAATTATCAACGTGGGAGTGAACCAGAGCATACCGGTCATCTGCAATGCAATCAGGACAAAAACCGGGAAAATAATAAAGAGAACCATATTCTGCGCGCTGCGGTGGTCTCTGGCGCGGGACGAGCCTATGATACCCAGCATAAAACTCAATAGCGCTAATGCCGGCGCTATCAAAAAGAAATTAACAAACCAGAGAACGTTAATATATTCCGGTATCAGGTAGCCCCAACCGAGTATATAAACAGCAAGAAGACCGATGGCAGCGCATACCCATGTTATTACTATTGCCGGTAAAAATCCTGCCAGAGCCTTCCCCAAAAGCAGTTCCCAGGTACGCACTGGAGTCGCCAGTAAAGGCTCCAGACTGCGTGACACCTTCTCCTCGACTATCCCGTAAGCTCCGGCGTAAATGGCAACCATCGTCGGGATAAGAAGTACAAAAAAGTTCAACTGGTTGAGTAAAAGGAGTTTCACCCGGTCGATGCCCGACAGGTCGACCGCTCCGGGGTAGCTTGTAACAAGTCTGTCCAGCGTATCCTGGAAAAAGGAATTGGCAGCCATAGCCTCGCCGCCGATATTCGCCACGAGCCAGATAGCTACCATAGCCTCGGCAAGTATCATCAGTGGTACCAGCGTGAACAACAAAATAGTGGTAGGTTCGCTAACCAGCACCCGCCACTCGTTACGGAGTACGTTGTTTATACGGCTTTTAGCCATACTCGGAATTCTCCCGCATCAGGCTCATATATACCTCTTCCAGCGAATGCTGCTGCTCGGAAACAGCCATAATCCTTCCACCGGCTTCGACGATATGCTTGATAAGCTCGGGGCGGTTGTTTTCAGGGTCATTCAGCTCTACCACAAGCCTGTTTTCAGAGGATTCCGCATCCCGGACAAAAGGAAGCCCTTTTACCAACTCGGTTATGGACTCAGGCAGTCCGTCCATCTGGACAACGACCTGCCGACGGAAAAGACGCTGGCGGAGTCCCGCTGGCGTGTCCAGAGCCAGCAGGTGAGTCTGGACGACAGCGATACGGTTGCAAAGCTCTTCCGCTTCAGCGAGATTGTGTGTCGAGATGAATACGGTACGGCCTTCTCCGCTGAGCGTTTTTATCATCTCGCGAACTTCCCTGGCAGCCTCCGGGTCCAGTGCGGCTGTGGGTTCATCCAGAAAGATTATTTTAGGCTCATGGAGCAACGCCCTGGCAAGCGCCAGTCTTTGCTTCATTCCTTTTGAAAAAGTGCCTACTTTACCGTCCCGCCGTTCCCATAACCCCGTAATCTTCAGATATTTTTCTATCTGCCGGTCTACGTTCAATCCATCATAGAATCCGGCAAAGTACTCAAGGTTCTGGCGGGCGTTGAGAGCATCATAAAAACCGGGAGTTTCGGTGAGAAGCCCGATTATTTCATGAAGTCTCTCCACATTTTCACCGGTACGCCGACCGTCGACTACGGCATAGCCGGTGGTGGGCGAGATAATGCCCGAGAGCATGCGGATGGTGGTGGTCTTTCCCGCTCCGTTAGGTCCGAGGAAAGCCAGCACCTCACCCTCAGACATCTCAAGACTGAGGTCTTCCACAGCCGTAAGCCCTCCGAAATTCCTGGTCAGCCGGTGGGCTTCAACCACTGCCATTTTTGTACACCTTAGTAGTAATGTTTATTATGTTAAATGCCCGACTCAAATTCATCCCAGATTATATCATCGAAGTCGAATACCGGTCCGAGCTCGCAAACCCTTTTCAATCCACTCTTTGTCTTTATCGTGCAGCCGTTACATATTCCGCGACCGCACGCCATTCTTACCTCAAGTGAGACCTGGACAGGTTTTGTTTTCAGCAATTTCTCTCTCTGGCGGTACATGTAATGATACATTGATACAGGCCCGCAGGCAAACACCTGGTCTGCATTATCGATATAGTCGGGTAAAAGCTCGGTTATCATACCGCGGAGCCCTACCGAGCCGTCTTCCGTAGCGGCGACCGGTTTTATCCCTTGTGGCAAATTTTTATCTGGAAACCTGTGGCTGTTCGCCGTGCCGTAAAGCAGCGTGACAGCCCTACCCTGCTTCAGGGCTTCTTCAGCCAGGAAGACCAGCGGAGCGATACCCATACCCCCGGCTACCAATAATATATTATGTGAAGTAGAAGCGATTGAAAAGCCGTTGCCCAACGGTCCAGTAATACCTACCTTATCACCCTTTTTCCGTTGCGACAGCCACTCCGTTCCCCCGCCCTCCTCCAGCACGGCAAAGAACAGGCTTAAATTACCCTTATCTGTTATACGGTGAATGCTGAAAGGACGTGGCAGAGTACATTCCTGCCCGCAGTCCACCATGACAAACTGCCCAGGTTTCGCTTCTCCGGCAATTTCAGGACAATTTAGCGTGATTGTCTGGCTGGAGAGTATATCTCGCCCGTAAAGCTTCTCCTGCCCCCCAATCGGTTCACCTGTATAAACAACGGCAGCTTCAACCTGCTTCAACTTGGCTCCTTTTGTTGTAATCCATTCACCTCACCCCCTGTATCCCCCTCTCCTTCTTTACAAACTGTCATTGCGAGTCCGCCTGAGGCGGACGAAGCAATCTCTATAGATCCTTATACAAATCACGCCATTGACCATTCATACTATTCACTAACTGTATTTTTCTCTGCCGTGAACCGCCCTTAATACGTTTCTCCCTTACAATAGCGCCTTCTATACCCTCACATACTTCATAATAAACGAGTTTATCTATGTTATACCTATTAGTGAATCCTTCTACCAGTTTCTCTTTATGCTCGTAAACTCTCCTCTTCAGGTCGTTAGTCATGCCAGTATATAATACCCTATTATTTTTATTGGTCATTATATAGATATAATATTGTTTATCCATGTGTAGAATTGAGATTGCTTCGTCGTCCGCCTAAGCGGACTCCTCGCAATGACATTATAGGAATAAGTTTACTTTTTTCTCGTATATGCTTAATCCTATAAAAGTTTATAATACTACTCCATCTTCACCGAATCATCTATATAGACCATTTTACCTCTAAAAATGGTCGCCATTACCTTACCCCTGAGAGTGGAGCCGGCGAGGGGTGTGTTTTTGCCTTTAGAAACAAACTCTTCCGGGTTGACCACCCACTCTTTATCCGGGTCGAATATTACAATATCAGCCGGTACGCCGACAGCCAGGGTACCGGAGATTCCATGTCTTTCACCTATCATCTTTGCCGGCCGGAAGGTGAGTTTGGAGATAAGGGAATTCAGGGTGATACGTCCGTTATGCACCAGGCCCATCAGACTTCCCAGGGCGGTCTCGAAACCGCTTATCCCGAAAGCGGCACCGGCGAAGTCACCCTGCTTATCGGCTCCGGCATGAGGAGCGTGGTCGGTAGCTATAACGTCAATCGTATCATCATTAAGCCCCTGGATTAAGGCATTTACATCGTCTTCAGTCCTCAAGGGAGGGTTTACCTTTGCCATGGTACCGCACTCGATTACCTTCTCTTCGGTTAAGGTCAGGTGGTGCGGCGTCACCTCGGCGGTAACCTGTACACCTTCGGATTTAGCCCGGCGAATCAGCTCCACCGAGCCTGCCGTGCTGACATGGGCAACGTGCAGCCATCCACCTGTGAGTCTGGCTAACTCGATATCGCGGGCAACCATCGTCTCCTCGGCGGCGGCCGGAATCCCCGGCAGTCCCAGCTTTTCAGATACCGCACCCTCGTTGATGACCCCGCTACCGGCAAGACCGGTGTCCTCACAATGTTCTATAACCGGCAAGCCCGATTCCCGACTGTACTCGAGTGCCTGCCTCATAATCTCAGGGTCGGAAACCGGAGAGCCGTCATCACTGAAGCCGATAACGCCAAGTTCAGCCAGTTCGGACAGGGGCGCCAGTTCTATTCCTTTTCTGCCTTTAGAGACACAGCCGACGGGTAAAACACGGACGACGCCTTCTTTATCAGCCAACTTAGTGACGTATTTTATGATTTCACGGTTGTCAAGTGGCGGCTCGGTATTAGGCATACAGCAGACGGTGGTGAAACCACCCCTGGCAGCCGCTCTTGTCCCGGTAGCTATCGTCTCCTTGTTCTCAAAGCCGGGCTGCCTGAGATGACAGTGTAGGTCGATAAAACCGGGACAGACGATCAGTCCGCCGGCATCAAGAACGCTGTAACCGGACCGGGACGGGACTTCATCTCCCCTGCCCTGCCACAGTATGCCATCCGTACCGACAAGCAGACTGCCCGTCTCATCTATCCCCCGGCCGGGGTCAATTATACGACCACCCCTGATAAGCAAAGGTTGTACCATTATTTCCTTGATGATGCGTGTTTTACGTAGCTGCTGGGTTTGTAACCCAGCTCCCGGGCTTCACTTTCAGAATCGAACAGAACCAGATTCCCCGGTTTTATCTTTCTGGCAAAATGACTGTCGGCGCTGTGGTATTTCTTGGTATCCAGTTTACCTTCATGCCAGTCGACACTGGCTACATACCCCGGTTCAAATCCATGCTCGCAGTAGACGCACCTCAGCGTTAGTGGGTCACGGTTCACAATTTTGAATTCCGGCTTCAGGTATTTCGTCTCGGTCTCCTGCACGGACACACACACCGGGTTAGGGCACTTAACGGCATAGCCCCGGTCATACACCGGATAATCATATCCTTTTGCGGAGACAACATCTTCCTTCACGACGCACTCTTTACAGTCCAGCAAAAGAGCAAGGAGCGCCATTCTTATCGGCACTCCGTAGGCCGCCTGCTTGAAATACCGGCTCCTGGGGTCGGCATCCACATCATACGCCAGCTCGTCAACACGGGGCAGCGGATGCATAACCAGAGCTTTCTTAAATTCCTTTCCCCTGAGAAGCCGTTTATCGACCACCGGCAGCTCTTTATCCTCCCGGTCCTCTCCCTCGGCAAACCTTTCTTTCTGAGGACGGGTCACATAAAGAGCATCGACCCCTTTTCTCAACTCAACCTCGATATTGACATCGGGCATCATCGCTAGCTGATGGGGACTGCTCGGCGTTATATATACGGCATCGATAGGGAAAGACCCTTCCTTATTCCTGTCCGCCGTTTCTTCTTTGCTCTCTATTTCGCCGCCGTATTCCGTTATAAGCTTCCTGACTATGTTAGGCGGCACCTCCAGGCCAGGGCTGGGACAGAACAGAATATTCGCCCCGAACTTCGCCAGGGCAAAAATCAACGAGTGTATCGTCCGCCCGTATTTCAGGTCGCCCCAGAGGGCGATATTCAAACCCTGTATGGCATGCCTTTCCTTTTTTATGGTATAGAGGTCCAAAAGCGTCTGGGTCGGATGCTGGTGGCCGCCATCGCCGGCGTTTATTACCGGCACGCCGGAATAATCGGCAACCACTCTGGCGGCACCCTCCCACGGATGCCTGATAACAATTATATCGGCATAGCTGCCGACTATTCTCGCCATATCGGCGATACTTTCGCCCTTGGCGAGCGAGGTCGCTTTAGCATCGACCACACCGATAACGTTGCCGCCGAGCCGGTGCATAGCCGCCTCGAATGACAGCCGGGTCCTGGTACTGGGTTCAAAAAACAGACTGGCCATTATTTTACCCTTGCAGACATCGAGCTGTTTATCGATTTCTCCCGCCATCTCGTCAGCCAGCGAGAATACAGCCTCGATTTCCGCATTTGACAGGTCGTCTATAGTGACCAGACTCCCATGAGATAAAGTCATTGCTGCTCCTTCCGGACCAGTCTATTATCAATCCGCCTTCGCTCCGCTTCATCCTGACTGCTCCTGATAATCACCACTTCATCAAGCCCGTCGGTCTCCAGCAACCGGACCTGTATCTCCTCATGCCTGGCGCTGGGTATATTTTTACCTACATAATCAGCCTTTATAGGCAGTTCCCGGTGACCGCGGTCTACAAGCACGGCAAGCTGGATAGAGCGCGGGCGACCCCGGTCGATGAGAGCGTCCATAGCGGCGCGTATACTCCGTCCCGTATACAGGACGTCGTCAACCAGTACTACGGACTTATCGTCGATATCGCTTGGAATATCGGTATGCTGTACGGCGGGTTGGCATTCACGTCCTGACAGGTCGTCACGGTACGGGCTGATATCCAGAGCACCGACAGGTATTTTCAAACCCTTCAGTTCTTCCAGAATAAACGCCAGCCGTTTTGCCAGCGGCACGCCGCGCGTGTGCATTCCAACCAGTAAAAGCTGCTCAGTGCCCCTGTTGCGTTCAACGATTTCATGGGCGATACGGGTCAGGCTTCGCCTGATATCCTGCGCCGTCATTATAATCGTTTTAGGCATAAAAATAACCTCTTGCCGGCCAGCAAGAGGTCTTGCGAATCAACCTGTTTTCATTCACCCTTGCTAGCCTCGCCGGACTAACTTAAAGGTTTGAGAATATTCTATTTCTGAAAAGAAATTATACCACTTCAACCGGGTAATAGCAATATCCCGTGCTCAATATCGATACCAGGCATTCTGTTATGAACCCAGCACCGTTCATAACCCACTAATAAGTAAACAGGTCGAGCCCGCCCATTACATGGATATCCTGCCCGGTGACATACCCCGCTTTCTCAGAAGCAAGGAAAGCAACCATATTAGCCACGTCGGCAGGGTCACCGAATTTGCGCTGGGCTATTCTCATCTTAAGTCGTTCACTTGCTTCATTGGTCTCCGCCGTTTGCCCGGTAGCAACGACACCCAGGGTCACCGCGTTGGCAGTGATACCCTGTCTGGCACCTTCAATACCGGCGGTCTTGGCGAGAGCGATAACGCCGGCTTTGGACGCCGAATAGTTTACCTGGCCGAATCCTCCCATAACACCGGCTATCGATGATATGTTGATGATTCGCCCCCATTTCTTCTCGACCATAGTATCCCATACTTCTCTTATCCAGTAGTATGCTCCGTCGAGATTGACCTGTAACATATTCTGCCAGTCTGAAAGCTCAAGCCTCTGGATACGACCGAAAGGCCCCATCAGAGCTGCGTTATTCACCAGAATATCCACCGGACCCAGTTCCGCATTGATTTTAGGCACGGCTTCTTTTACCTGCTGGTGGTCGCTCTGGTCCACTTTGAGGGCTATCGACCGGACTCCCAGAGCGCTTATTTCCCTGGCTATTTCTTCAGCCCCTTCGATAACCACATCCACACAGGCTATATTTACTCCTTCTCCGGCTAATTCTAGAGCAATCGCCTCTCCCAAGGCCCCTTTACGACCGGTACCGGTAACGATAGCAACCTTCCCTTTCAAACCTAAGTCCATCGTGCACCTGCTTTCTTTTAAAAATTAGGTATTGGCGTTAGTCTCCCTTAAATTCGGCTTTCCTCTTTTCCAGGAACGCGTTACGCCCCTCGGCGAAGTCTTTAGTGGCGAGAACAGCGTCTGAAATAGCACTCTCAAGCGTTAGCCCTTCATCAAGGCCCATACTGTAACCTCTTATTATGGTCTCTTTAGCAGCCTGTACAGCCAGAGGAGCCAGTCCGCAAATATGGTTCGCCAGCTCCATTGCTTTATTCATAAGCTCTTCCTGAGGGACAACTTCACTCACCAGATGCAGGTCGTACGCTTCCTGAGCTCTGAGCTGTTTCCCGGTCAGAATCATCTCCAGTGCCTTACCGAAGTGGATAAGACGGGGCAGACGCTGCGTTCCTCCCCATCCCGGTATCAGGCCAATAGAGACTTCTGTAAGCCCGAACCTGGCATTTTCTGAAGCTATCCTTATATCGCAGGTAAGCGCTATCTCGAGCCCCCCACCGAATGCATACCCGTTTACGGCGGCAATAACAGGTTTCCACAACTCGAGACCTTTTACGAAGGTTGCCTGTGACCAGTCCTGTCTTTCACCCGGCTTCAGCGGTTGTACGGATTTCAGGTCCAGACCGGTGCAGAAAGACCTCTCCCCGGCACCGGTTACTATTCCCACCCACAGACCTGGGTCGTCACGGAAGTCTATCATCGCTCTGGTTAATTCGGCCATTGATTCGGTATCGAGCGCGTTCAAAACCTCCGGACGATTAATGGTGAAGATAGCGACCTTTCCTTCTTGCCTGTAGTCAATGGGCATTATTGCACGCTCCTTCCTTTTTCTCATCCCGGGATCAAAGAATAATATTACAGGTGATTTTACGTAAAGTCAAACTCACTAAGTGACAAAATTTAAACGATACGGGTCTAGCTGATTTCACTTGACAGAGAATAAAGCAACATCATAGAATGCTAGTTGTCTCAAGCCCCGGATTCTATTAAAAACGAGTCATTGACATGCTCCCTGAAGAAATAAAGAGTCTAATCGGTCAGACGTTCGGCACTACTGTTTTCGAAATAGAGAAAGAGTCCGTCAGAAGGTTCGCCGATGCGGTAGGCGATTATAATCCTCTGTACGTCGATGCAGAATATGCCGGACAATCGAGATACGGCTCGGTAATCGCTCCGCCCGGATATATATCTTCGCAATGGTACTGGGGAAGCTCCGATAAACCGGCCGGGAAAGAATCCAATCTAAAAATTTCAAGCCTGATGGATGTAATCCGCGCCCTGATGGACGCCGGTTATCATCAAGCTGTCGATGGTGGGATAGACTATGAGTTCTTTATTCCGGTCCGGGCAGGCGATACGATTACAGCCACCTCACTGGTCAAAGATATTGCCGAACGGGGAAAAGGAGATGATAGAGCTGTCTTTCTATTCACCGAGACGACCTACACCAACCAGAATGATGAGAAGGTGGCCGTAACACAGGTAACCTCAATCCACCGTTAAGAACCTGTTACTGTAAAAAGGATACACATGTCAAAACAGATATACTGGGAAGATATAGAAGAAGGAGGCGAGGTAACCCCGCTTACCAAGATAGCCACCACCCAGATGCTTATCAAATGGGCGGGTGCCTGCGGCGATTTCAATCCCCTGCACTACGACCCGCACTTCACAGAATCAGTGGGTATAGACAAACCGATTGTTCACGGAGCTTTAAAACGCCAGTGGATGATACAGCTTATGACCGACTGGATGGGTGACGAAGGGACGTTGAGCAAATTCTCCTGCCGGTACCGCGCGATAGACTACCCGCGACCGATGAGAACGATGAGCGAGCCGGAAGACGGCGAAACATGGACATGTAAAGGTAAGATTACAAAGAAATATATCGAGGATGACCGGCACTGCGTCGATTGCCGTATCCGGGTCGAGAACGGTAATGGCGAAACGACTACCAACGGCAAAGCCACTGTCATTTTGCCGAAGAGAAGCTGATAGTCCAGAATATATCTATTGAATATTTTAACCGGAGGGTAAGAGTTGGGAGACAGACTTAAAGGTAAAGCAGCTATAGTTACCGGCTCGGGCCAGGGAATCGGCGCCGCCATAGCAATAGCTCTGGCAAAAGAAGGCGCCAGCTTGGTAACCAACAACCGCCGCCAGGGCACCGAAGGAGGCGACGCTGAAACAGTCGCCAGACAGATTACGGAAACGGGAGGTCGGGCAGTCCCCTTCTTCGGTAGTATCTCCGATTTCGCAGCAGCCGAAAAACTGGTACAGACGGCGATAGATAACTTCGGCAGGCTCGATATTCTGGTAAATAACGCCGGCGCCGATATGCCGCACATGATATGGAATATGACGGAGGAGGAGTGGGATATAGCTCTTGACTCTTTCCTTAAAGGCACATTTAACACCAGCCGGTTCGCCTGCGGTATCATGAGAGAACAGAAGTGGGGAAGGATAATCAACACCACTTCCACCGCCTGGCTGGGAACTGTGGGGCACTGTAATTACGGGGCAGCCAAGGCGGGAATCGTGGGCCTGACCAGAGCTATAGCCAGGGAAATGGGTAAGTACGGCGTAACCTGCAACGCTTACGCCCCCACGGCATCGACCCGGTTCAGCGCCAGCGAGGACATCCAGGCCGGATTTAAGAAGAGATACGAAGCAGGGCTTATGACCAGGGAAAGATATGAAGAACTGACCAACCTTCCCGACCCCATGACGCTCACGCCGTTCCTGGTCTATCTCTGCACCGAAGAAGCAACCGAGATTAACGGACAGGTCTTCGATGTTACCGGAGGAAACATAGCCTATTATTCTGAGCCGGTGAAACTCAAGTCTATCGATAAAAAAGACGGACTCTGGACGATAGAGGAGCTGATAGAGAAGGTTCCCACGATATTGCCGGAAGGCTATAGAAACCCGGCACCGGCGAGTAAAGAGTAAGTTCTAAAACAGGCACGAACGAGTCCTTAGTAAAGCAAGCTTCCGGAAACTTAAAAACATTGCTCTAAGTTCTATTTTTCTCCGAACGAAGGTTCTCTCTTCTCGACGAATGCGTTAGCGCTCTCGTTATAGTCTTCCGTTCCCAGGAGTTTCTGCCTGATATTCATGGTATATTCCAGGCTGGTCTCAAGGTCCTGTTTCAGCCCCTCGTATACAGCGTGTTTGGCAGCCTGTACCGCCAGTATCGGGTTCTTCGCTATCGCCTCGGCAAGCTCCAGTGCAGCGCTTTCCAGCTCATTACGGGGGACAACCATCGTCACCAGACCTATACGTTCTGCTTCCTCCGCGTCAATCATCTCACTCGTCAGGATTAACTTCAGGGCTTTATCGACACCGAGAAGCCTCGGTAACCAGTAGGCACTGCCGGCAGCCGGAACCATCCCTCTTCTCACATATCCCACGGTGAACCTTGCCTTATCCGACGCTATCCTGATATCGCAGGACAGAGCGAGGTCGAGTCCAACACCGACGGCTACTCCGTTGAGGGCGGCGATTATGGGTTTGGGGCACTCCTGGAATTGCATGGCAAACGGGGCGCGTCTTACGGGCTCCACGTTTTCCGGTCGCTCCGGACGACGCTGTAATTCACCTCGTGCCATAGCCTTAACATCAGCACCTGAACAGAAAGAATCACCTGTTCCCGTGATTATTATCACCCTTACCTCATCGTCTCCGGCAGCATCATCTATCGCATTGAATATACCCTGGAATAACGCCGGGCTGAGAGCGTTCTTTCTATCCGGTCGGTTCATGGTGATAGTGGCGATACCGTGTTCCTTTTTATAAAGCATATCCTGGTCATCCATCATATATTCCCTCTTTCTTCCGGTGTACTATTTTTATTTTTCATTCATACGAGCCGTCATATTCACGGTAGCTCTTCCGGGAAAACAATCCTGTTTTCGTAATCGATAAAAGCTTCCCTGAGGGCTTCCAGCCCTGCTTCACCCATACGTATATAGACCGGACGCCGTGCTATCTCGGCCGGGCTGTGCGCATCGGAGCTCTGGATACAGGCGCGTTTTTTCTGAAAACCACGCATCTGACCGTTATTCCATGCCGCTTTGTTCTGAGGTATCGTGATTTCAAGAGCGCTGAGATATTCACTCTCATGTATCTTTCTTTTCATCTGGCGCGGCTCCTTAGTCTCGAGAAACCCGCTGGGCCACCTGTCGATATGAGCAGCTATAGCAATTCCCCCTCGTTCGTGGATTTTTCGTAAGATGTCTTCTATTCCGTCACCGACCATAGCATGCCCGTCTCCCCGGCTACTCCGGTCAACCTTCACGTAATCCAGAAAGTCTTCAATTTCGTATACAGGAGTGTCCAACTGGAATATGGCTAAAAAATGTCCGCTCCCGGACGTCAGCTCTACCCCGGGAAACACAAGCAGACCTTTCTCCACAGCCGCCTGCCTGATATCATCAACAGCCGCTACCGAATTATGGTCCGTAATGGCAATTACTTCCAAACCGGCAGCCACTGCCGCATCGACAATTTCACCCGGTGTTACCGACATATCATTGTAGCAGGTCGATTCCGGAGTATGTATATGCAGGTCTGATTTTCTAAAATCCGCTTTCTTGGTTTCTGTCATTCACCTCCACCTGAAATATAGACGCCGGTAGCAACACAAGACATGTTTATAATTAGTCCGGCTTTTTTAGCCGGTATCCGGGTTCAATACAACCAGCGCCGTCCCTTTCTGAAAATAAAGCCTGCAATCAGTCCCAGCACCAGCCCTCCCAGATGCGCCTGCCAGGCGATATTCGAGGCGAATGCGGGTATGGAGAGCAGGAGAAAGCCGCCCAGAACCGCAATCCAGAGAGGTATCGGCACCGGTATCGGTATAATAAAGACCGTCATTTTCGGTCTCAATACTGTTAATGCTCCGGCTACGGCAAAAACCGCCCCTGAAGCACCGATTGCCACGGAAAAAGGATATGCCATAAGAAGGTACGCAGCATTGCCCAGGAGCCCTCCCAGAAAATAGATGATAAGGAAATTTCTTTCCCCCGCCAGCCGTGAGAGGTAGCTTCCGAAGAAATACAGAGTCAACATGTTGGCAAGGATGTGCCATAAACCGGCATGGATGAAAAGATTGGTAATAATTGTCCAGGGTCTCGATGTGAATTCCACCGGCGATAAGCCGAGGGTATAAATCAGTTCCGGCCTTATCAAAGTAACGATATACAATATAATGTTAATTATTATCAGAAAACCCACTGGCCCCAGTCTGAAGCCGCCTTTACCTCTGTAACTTACTCTATATGCCATTATTCACCAACTCTATATCATAATATATCATACCGTCCAGAATACAATTGCTGCAAGGCGGCATCGGCTGCGTATTAAGCAAGAACACGGAATAATCTACTCGTATATTGACTTATCCCGATATTATTATGTTATGATAGGAAACCATAATACCGCTGAACACACTCAGCGGTAAAAAAGGAGCTTAAATACCGGTTTGAATATACTAAAGAGCCTGACGGTCGGCTTCCTAGCATTTATATTATTCCTGTCTATTGTTATTTTCGGTTTTCTGTTCATGGTAAAGAGCACCGCTCTTAATCCGGATTTCATAACCCGGCAGATAAACGAACTGAATGTGTCCGAAATGCTCGAGGAGTTTGCTGATATAGATTCTTCTCCCGAGGCTTCTGAAACGTTCGAGCAAATAAAGGAAATCGTGCCAGAGATAGAACCTCTGGTTAAAGAGAGAGTCGGTATCTTTACCGACTCTCTGTATGACTACCTGCTCGGGAAAAAGACCGAGCCGGATATCAAGGGAGCAATAGGAGACTCATTCCTTAACTCGGAATTCATCAGTTCCGCACTGGAGAAAGTAGATATTTCTCAGCTTGTAGAAGAAATGGCATCATCAGAAACCGGTGATGAAGGTCTCCCCCCTGAATTCATCGATGCCTTATCCGATGTTATCGCCGACCTTGAACCGGAAATCAAAAAGAAAGCTGCCGAGATTGCCGACCCCGTTTTCGATTACATTCTGGGGGAAACCGACGGCATAGACCTGGTTTCCACGCTAAGAGCTACCGTCCTTAACGCGGATTTCGTCGTTCCTCTGATAGAAGAACTCGACCTTTCATCGCTGGCAGGAGAGTTTTTAACCGAACAGCTTGCCGACCAGATTCCTGAAGATATGGAGTTTATTACCGGGTATCTGGATGAAGCTATCGCCGCGGTTGAACCCGAAATAAAAGAAGAACTTACCGATGCTGCCGAGCCCCTTCTGGACTACCTCATGGGAGATAGCCGCCACCTGAGTATAGAGGTATCACTGGCACCGGTGATGGAAAACCTCGAAGACAGCCTGAGAGAACATCTGGAAGAATCGCCGCCGCCTGAGTTTGCTGACCTGTCACCGGCAGAACGCGAGCAGTTACTGGATGAATTTTTCAGCGGGCCTATGGCTGAAATGATACCGGAAACTCTCGAGCTCGATGAGAGCCTGCTAGGCCCCGATATACCGGCGAACATTACCGGCTCTCTGGCAGACGTCGAGGATACCCTTACCGACATCAGGCAGGACATTGACAGTGCAGTAAAAGACATGGAAGAACCGCTTGAATTGGCGAGGGAGTATATTTCTTATTTCCAGCTTGCCTACACACTTCTGATTGTCATTATGGCGGTAGCTCTCCTTGGGATTATACTTATTCTTCGCGACGTAAAGAGTATTACCCGCCGTATTGGCGTTCCGCTACTTATCTACGGGGCAATAGAGTATGCCGGTATTTTCGTCGCCCGGTATTTCATCAACGGGAAAATTTCCTTCCCCGACATACCACCCGGTGTCGAGACATGGGTGTTCGGGGTGATTAACGATATCATGCGACCGCTGGAGATATTCAGCCTTACACTGTTGATTATCGGCCTGGTGCTGACTGTAATCTCTTTTATTTACAAGAGAGGCGGACCGAAGGCTGTAGAGCCGGTTACTCCATAACCTCCGTGTTATCAGGGGTATTACGGTTGCGTACTTCAAGTTTGAGCCTTTGCTGTCCCACAACCACTATTTCAGCTCCGGACTCTATGTCGACTGAGGTCGATTTCGCCACCCAGAGCTCGCCGTTTATCCTGACCATGCCCTCCGGCTTGAGTGCGTTTATCACTTTTCCTCTCGTACCAATCATATTCGGCAAGCCGACCACCCGCTCTGTTTTTAATGCCTTGGTACCTTCCCGGAAGGTATAAACGGAATAAGAAAGCCAGGCAATCATTATTAAAATAAGTCCCCATACCGGGATTTGAACACCGATTTCGGGTAGTCCCCACAGCACGATTACGACAATGGCTATCTCTTCAATAATCGTACTGACTATGGCGAATATGAGTCTTGCCGTCATCTCTCCTCCGTCCCTATTATACCAGATAGCTCTGTTGCGGATACGCAAATACGGGTGCTATAATCCTTTAAATATACCACTCCTGTATTAGCACGGAGGTTTATATTAATGAAGCTAAGTCGTGAGGAAGTACTGCACATAGCCCGCCTTGCCAGACTGGGTTTAAGCGAAGAAGAGGTTACCAGACTCAGCGAGCAGCTCTCAAATACCCTCGAGAATTTCGAGGTCTTACAGCAGGTCGATACCGAGGGTATTCCCCCTACCGCCCAGTCTATCGCTCTTCAAAACGTTGTAAGTAACGACTCGGTAGCTCCTTCTCTCCCTCCCGATGACGTTCTGGCTAATGCCCCCCATAAAGAAGGCGACCTGTTCAGGATACACGCCGTACTTGAGGAGCAGCCGTAAATACTAAACAGGCGGTGGAATAATGGATGAGACATTCAGCATCACGCCAACTTCGTCAGCACCTCTTGTTACCATAGCCATCATCAGCGCGGTTCTCATCGTTCTTCTGGCACTTTTTGCTTTTATTGGTTTTTCATCAAGAAACGTGAAATATGAGGTAAGTGATAGCGGCTTAAACATCAAAGGAGGCCTCTACGGAAGGTTCATACCCAAAGAAGATATAGCCGGCGGAGAGGCCCGGATTATCAATCTGGATAGCGCCACCGAGCTCAAAGCAAGCATAAGGACCAACGGGATTGGACTGCCGGGTTACGCCGCCGGCTGGTTCAAACTGAAAAACGGTGAAAAGGCTCTGTTGTTCGTTACCGATAAGTCCAGCGTGGTCTATATACCGACGGCACAGGACTATTCCGTGCTGCTGAGTGTCAGTGATGCGGAAGGGTTTTACGAATCGATAAAAAGATGGGAGTGATGGATACCGTAGCGCTTTACAAAGACGATGACTAACGGCTTTATCAAGGGGGTGAGATAAATTACTAGTCCGAACCAGTTGACTATCCATGAAGCACACCGGTTACTTAAAACCGGGCAGATATCTTCGGTAGAACTGACGGAAGCCTGCCTGGAACGTATCAGACAGGTGGAAGACAGGGTGCACGCCATCGTTACCGTGACGGACGAGCTGGCGCTGGAACAGGCGCGGAAAGCCGATGAGCTGATTGCTGCCGGAGACACGAACCCGCTGAACGGCATCCCGGCACTTATAAAGGACAATATGTGCACCAGAGGAATCCCCACTACCTGTTCATCGAAAATGCTGGAGAATTTCCTGCCTCCTTATAACGCCACCGTGGTGGAGAGACTGACGGAAAGCGGAGCCGTTATCATAGGTAAATCCAATATGGACGAGTTTGCCATGGGCTCTTCCACGGAAAACTCCGCCCTGTTCGTCACTCATAATCCCTGGAACCTTTCCCGTGTTCCCGGCGGCAGCAGCGGCGGCTCGGCATCAGCCGTGGCAGCCGATGAAACCATTTATGCCCTGGGCTCGGATACCGGCGGTAGCATCCGACAGCCAGCCGCGCTTTGCAGTGTAACCGGGCTGAAGCCTACCTACGGCAGGGTAAGCAGGTACGGGCTGGTGGCTTTCGCCAGCTCGCTCGACCAGATAGGTCCGCTGACCAGGGATGTTACCGATTGCGCTCTCGTTATGAACGCCATTGCCGCTTATGACAGCAGGGACTCTACATCTGTCCCACAACCCACCCCAGATTACACCGCATGTCTTACCGGCGATATAAAGGGAATTCGACTCGGTATCCCCAGGGAATATTTCGTCGAGGGCATTCAGCCGGAGGTGGAAACGGCAATACGCGCCGCTATCGATAAGCTTGAAGAACTGGGGGCAAAGGTCGAAGAAGTATCTCTGCCCAGTACGCGTTATGCCCTGGCGGTCTATTATATAATCGCCCCTTCGGAGGCTTCGGCTAACCTCGCCCGCTATGATGGTGTGAAGTACGGCTATTCCTTCAAAGAAACCGACAGAATGTGGGACGCCATGGAAAAGACAAGACAGTACGGTTTCGGTCCCGAGGTAAAAAGACGTATCATGCTGGGGACTTATGCCCTCTCCGCCGGTTACTATGACGCCTACTACCTGAAAGCCCAGAAAGTGCGTACTTTGATAAGACAGGAGTTCGATTCAGTATTCGAGAAATTCGATGCCATCATAACCCCCACCTCCCCCACCACCCCTTTTAAAATCGGGGAAAAGACGGATGACCCGCTACAGATGTACCTGAGCGATGTCTGCACCCTGCCGATAAACATCGCCGGCTTGCCGGCTATATCCATCCCCGCCGGATTCGCCGACGGACTGCCGATAGGCATGCAGATAATATCAAAGCCCTTTGCCGAAGAGACCATCCTCAAAATCAGCCACGCCTATGAACAGGCGACAGAGTGGCATAAGCAAAAGCCGAGCATCTAGATATGAAGAATTAATCAATGAAAAAACCACAGACTAATTACGCTTTTATCGACGGAACTAATCTCTATCAAACAATGAAGCATGTTGGTTGGGATTTAGACTACCGCCGCTTCAGGGTATACCTGAGCGAACATTATGGTGTTGGTAAAGCATACTACTTTATTGGCTATATGCCAGAGAATACACCACTTTATTCCTTCTTACAGACCGTAGGGTATGTCATAATATTCAAACCTATTCTAAAGACACCTGAAGGAAAGATAAAAGGCAACTGTGATGCCGAGCTAGTTCTACAGGCAATGATAGACCTTGATAATTACGAGAAAGCTATAATAGTAAGTAGCGATGGGGATTTTTATTGTCTGGTAAACTACCTGCGTGAGAAGAACAAGCTGGAATGTGTATTAGCGCCATGTAAAGCTGGTTTTTCACATTTACTGGATATAGCGTCCAAGGGACTGGTAGCGTATTTAGATAACCTTCGCGGTAAACTGGAGTATAAAAAGAAAAACCCCCTGTAAGGACGGAACCTCACAGGGTGTTTTTCGTCATGATTCTAAACTTAAACTTATCAGAGAATCAGAAATTTGTCAAGAATAACCTGGTAAAAGGCGGAAATTTCCTACTCCTGTAAATAGGCGACAGAGTGGCATAAGAAAAAGCCTCTACTATAGTTCTGTCGGAGAGAGGTAGATATAAGGGGGAGAGCTACCCATATAAAGAGTTATGAATGAAGTCCAGCTAAATGAGTGGTTTACCTCTCTGAAAGAGGAGCTTGAAACGGCTTACCTCCGGTGCGACGAGCCATGGAAACAGTCCGGCT
>CAZCMK010000028.1:0-25473 GCA_964499775.1 uncultured Dehalococcoidales bacterium
GGTCTCCGGTGCTTCCGACCACATGAGCGGTCAGAACATCATTTTCGGCGTACCTGCGCCGCAAGGTCCTCCGGGATAGCGAGGGAAAGAGGAATATTACTACGCCTTATTGGTCATCCTGAGGAGCTCGCCTGGGCGAGCGACGAAGGATCTAATATTTGAATGCATCAACAGAGATTCTTCGTTCGCCCTAGGCGAACTCAGAATGACATCGACACACTACTTTTATAGAAATACCGAGAAATAAAAAGGAGGTGCTGACTGTGTGGCACCCCCTTTTTATATTAACCCTGTTTGAATTTGTCTCTGAGGGCATCTATTTCCTGTTGTTTTTTCAGGTCTCCTTCCTGTTCTTTATGTGCTTCCTGCTGTCTTTCGAATTCTTCCTGGCTGAGAGGCTCGCAGGAAATAAGCTTATCGTCCTTAATCTCGATGGTGAACAGTTCTTTGCATTTCCAGCATTTATACGGACCTTTGTAATAAACGTCTGCCAGAGACATGTTACCATCCGTTTTACAGCTAGGGCATTCTATCTTCACAATCATATCTTCAGTACATCCCTCCTTTG
Organism: uncultured Dehalococcoidales bacterium; assembly: GCA_964499775.1. Taxonomy (GTDB): domain Bacteria; phylum Chloroflexota; class Dehalococcoidia; order Dehalococcoidales; family UBA2162; genus MGML01. The sequence continues at coordinate 569 of CAZCMK010000028.1, forward strand.
CCAGCTTTAGCCCTCCGGATTTTTCCCGTATTCCTTTCCGAACTCCTCGTCCATTGCTTCATCCAGCTTTTTCACGCCTTCTACAAATTTATCTCTGCCGAGGCTGAACCAGTGCGGGTTCCACTCTATGTCTTTAAGGTTTTCTATCAGCATCGGAATCAGGTCGAAGGGGACGGTTATGAGCATGAGTCCATCCGGCAGTACCTGTCTGGCTTTCATGCTGAAGCCGAGACCGGAAATCGTGTAATTTATCTCGCCGTTCAGATACGGATAAGCGTACATCCAGACGCATGACAGACAGGTGGTACCCTTACTCGACCACATTTTACCGGTAGAGAAGGTGCTTGCTCTCAGTATGATTTCCGCCTGGGCGGTGTTGGCTGTGATTATCAATATGTCAGGGTCATACGGCAGCTTGTCCACGGGAGCATACGAGATACACTTGACCGAGTCCTTCGCCATTAAGGGAATATACTCGTAGACTCTACGGTTTGCAGCGGGAGTCTTGAACATGCCGAAGTGAGGGCCGAGCTGACCGCTGTACATGACCGGCGGAAACTGTTCCATACCTACGACCAGTCCGCCACACTGGACGTTTTCCCTGGTGACATAAAACGGGTCTCTTGTCTGGGCTTCCTTGAATAGTTCACACAGGGCAAAGCTTCCGTCCAGTTGCGGAATTCCGTCCGGTTCTTTCAACAGGAAATTGATTCCCACAGGCTTTCTCTCGAAATTGAATTTATCGAATATTGAATAATCTTGCTGAGTCGGGCTCATATCTACCTCCTTGATTCGACTATATATAGTACTACGAAGTGACAACCGTTTAGCAAATGCGGGGCAGCAACTCGCCGCTAAGCATATCCAGGATACGCGATGAGCCGAAAGGCGTTTTTATGACCACTCTACCGGGATGTTCGCTACATACCCGACCGATTATAACGGCTTCCTTTCCGTATATGTTCTTTTTCATCCTGTTTACGATGCCTTCGGAGGTATTTTCTTCGACGATAGCGATGAGCTTGCCTTCATTGGCTATGTACAGAGGGTCGAGCCCGAGGAGCTCGCAGGCTCCCCGGACCTCATCGCGAACCGGGATATTTTTTTCCTCCAGCTTGATGCCGACACCGGACTGCTTGGCTATCTCGTTGAGCGTTGTAGCCAGTCCGCCGCGAGTGGGGTCGCGGAGGCAGTTAATCAGGCGTGATTCATCCAGCATATCAGCCACCAGATGGTTGAGAGGAGCGCAGTCGCTTTTCAGAGTGGTTGAGAAGCTCAGTCCCTCACGCTGGCTCATAATGGCTATGCCGTGGTCACCGAGTGCACCGCTGACGATAATCCTGTCACCCGGTCTGGCATTGGCTCCGGATATATCTATCCCCTCTGGAATGATGCCCACGCCGGAGGTATTGATAAAAAGCTTATCGGCGTCACCCTGGTTCACCACTTTGGTATCGCCGGTAACTATCTGGATGCCGGCTTCATCGGCGGTCTTTCGGATAGAGTCCACAACCTTTTCCAGTTCGTTAAAGAGCAGGCCTTCTTCTATAATAAATGACAGGCTGAGATAAAGCGGGGTAGCTCCGCTCATCGAAAGGTCATTTACCGTGCCGCATACCGCCAGCCTGCCGATATCGCCTCCGGGGAAGAAAATCGGGCTGACCACGTAGCTGTCTGTGGTGAAGGCGAGGCGTCCTCCGCCGCCGGGTTCGAGAACCGCCGAATCGTCCAGCCTGTCCAGCACCGGATTACCCAGGGCGGAAACGAAGCTCTTCTGTATAAGCTCGTGGCTGAGCTTGCCGCCGCTGCCGTGCGCCAGCAGGATTCTATCCTCCATCATCATCTCCGTAGTGGTAGTATGTGGCGCAGGTGCCTTCGGATGAGACCATGCAGGGACCTACGGGGTGTTCCGGCGTGCAGGTACGGCGGAAGAGCGTGCAGTCCAGGGGAATGCTGACGCCGCGCAGGATGCTGCCGCAGAGGCATCCCTTTGCTTCGCGGACAGGACCCGGGTTTATCTCAAAATTCTTCTCGGCGTCATATTTCTCGTATTTGTCTTTCAGTTTCAATCCGCTTTCCGTCACAACACCTATACCCCGCCAGTCGGCATTACCGACCTCGAAGACGTTCTCCATGAGACTGATTGCCTGCGGGTTGCCTTCCGGCTTTACGCCGCGACGGTAAGCTATCTCCACTTTGTAGTCTTCATTTTCTATCTGCTCAACCAGCATTTCGATGCAGAGCAGGATATCCAGCGGCTCGAACCCGGAGACGACACAGGCAATATCGTAGTCTTCGGCTAAGAACCGATAAGGGTACGAGCCTATAATGGTGCTGACATGGCCGGGACAGACAATACCGTTAAGTCTTACCTCGCCCAGGTCGAGGATGGATTTCATTATCGGCGGGCATAACTTATGAAGCGGTAGAATATAGAAATTATCTATTTTTTCCTGCTCGGCCTGCAATACACCGGCGGCGATGGTAGGGGCGGTAGTCTCGAAACCGATGCCGATAAAGATTACCGATTTATCCGGGTTCTCCCGGGCAATCTGGATTGCGTCCAGCACCGAGTATACGACTCTGACGTCACAGCCTTCGGCTTTGGCTTTCTGCAGGCTTGAGTAACTGCCCGGCACCCTTATCATGTCGCCGAAGCTGATGATGATTACGTCCGGCAGTTGCGCCAGGGCGATAGCCTTATCCAGGTCGGCATTGGCGGTGACGCATACCGGGCAGCCTGGCCCGGAGAGCATCTCGATAGTGTCCGGCAGCAACTGGCGGATACCGTATTTGAAGATACTGACGGTATGGCCTCCGCAGAACTCCATCAGCCTTACCGGTTTTTTAGAGCGGAGGTGAATTCTATCTACCAGTTTTTTAGCCAGCTCCGGCTGGCGGTATTCGTCGATGAATTTCACTGATATCTATCCTTTTTGGTCTAGGAGGCTTCGCTGATTTCTCTAAGAAGATTCAGGGTCTCTTCCGCTTCCTCCGCATCAATCACGCTTATGGCATACCCCGTGTGGAGCAACACGTACTCGCCCACCCGGACTTCAGGGGTGAGTTGAATACTGGCGCGGCGGCTTACACCGCCTATCTCCACCTCTGCCTGGTAGCCGTCAATTGATTTAACCAGTGCAGGAATAGCAAGACACATTCTTTTATTTACCCCCTTTTATTTACCCCCTCTGGTCAACGCTGAAGTTGGCTATCACAGCCTGTCCCAGGGAAATTCCGCCGTCGTTGGTCGGCACTTGCCGGTGGGTGAATACCCGGAAACCTTCTCTCTCCAGCAGGCTGACAGTCTTCCTTAACAGCAGGCGGTTCTGGAACACCCCGCCGCTCAACGCAACGTCCTTTATACCGGAATTATCCGAAATAACTTGACATAACTCACGTATCATTTCAGCGACCGTATTATGAAACCTTGCTGCTATTTTAGCCCGGTCGGTACCTGCCTGTAAATCATCGATTACGGCGGAGAATAACTCCTTAAGACCGATTATATTCACTCCGTCTTTGTCTTCCATTGAAAACGGGTAGGCGACTGTTTCATCTTCCTCATCGTAAGCGAGCATTTCCATTTCAATAACCGCCTGGGCTTCATATTCCACCTCGCCTCTTATCCCTAGCAGGGCGGACACGGCATCAAAGAGCCTTCCGCAGCTAGAGGTTAGCGGTGAGTTAATATTTTTCCTGATTTGTTCCGAGATGATGTTTATCTCCTCCGGTTTTATCTGTTGTAGAAAGGGCAGGTTATATTCCAGGGAGTTTTCGCCCAGCAGTGACAGGAGGTAGGCGACGGCTGTGCGGTACGGCTTTTTAATTGCAAGTTCACCTCCGGGCAGCGGCAGGTATTCGAGGTGACCCAGGCGCTCGAACCCTTTGTAGTCGGCTACCATGAACTCGCCGCCCCAGATGTGTCCGTCACTACCGTAACCTGTGCCGTCGAAGGCAACGCCTATAACCGGCGTGGATATTCCGTTGTCAGCCATGCAGCTTGCGATATGGGCGTGGTGATGCTGCACGGGTACCAGCTTCAGGTTGGATGACCCGGCAGCCAGTTCACGGGCATATCCGGTAGCAAGGTAGTCCGGGTGGAGGTCATGGGCGATAATCTCCGGTTCGATGCGGAACAGCTTTTTATATAGAGAGATGGTGGTTTCGAAGTGCTCCATCGTTTCCAGGTTTTCCATATCGCCGATGTGCTGGCTGATAAAAGCGTATTCGTCTCTTGTCAGGCAGAAGGTGTTTTTCAGTTCCGCCCCGCAGCCGAGTATCTGGCGGCTGGTGAAATCCAGGTGTACCGGGTAGGGGGCGTAACCGCGGGCGCGCCGGATAAGCTGGGGCACACCGTTTTCGACCATGGTTACACTGTCATCGTAACGGGCGTAGATATCACGGTTATGCACCAGAAAGAAGTCGGCAATCCCGGAAAGCCTCTTTACCGCTTCGTCATTGTCCTTGGCGATAGGCTCTTCGCTGATATTTCCGCTGGTCATCACCAGCGGGAGTCCAGTTTCCCTGAGCAGGAGGTGATGTAAAGGCGTATAGGGGAGCATTACTCCCAGATACCTGATATTAGGGGCTACCGACGGTGACACCGAGGAACCGTGTTTCCACTTCATCAGCACAATAGGACTGTGCGGTGAGGTGAGGAGTTTTTCCTCCTCGGCGGAAATTTCGCAGTGTTTCTTTGCTTCGTCTATTGATGATACCATAATCGCCAGCGGCTTGAAGGGGCGCATTTTCCGCCTGCGGAGCAGGTTAACGGTTGCTTCATCGGTGGCGTCGCAGGCAAGAAGGAAGCCGCCGAGGCCTTTTATAGCGATAATTTTACCTTCACGCAATAAACGGCTGGCGGTGGTGATTACATCGTCCACGACTACAGGACTGCCTTCGGCGTCCAGCAGTTGCAGCGAGGGCCCGCACACCGGGCAGGCGTTGGGCTGGGCGTGAAAGCGCCGATTTAGCGGGTCGTCATACTCCTGCTGACATTCGGGACACATTCGGAAACTGCGCATTGTCGTTAAAGGTCTGTCATAAGGAATATCCTCGATTATGGTGAAGCGGGGACCGCAGTTGGTACAGTTGGTAAACGGGTAACGGTGGCGCCTGTCTCCGGGTGAGAAGATTTCCTCTAAACATTCGGGACAGGTGGCGATATCCGGTGAGACAAGCTGGTATTTCCCTTCTTCCGGGATGCTCCGGCGGATTTCAAAGCTCTCATAGCTCGCCGGACTATGGCGAGTGGTGGAGATATCTACTATCACTGCCTGCGGGGGAGCGTGCAGTGGAATGTCATGCAGGAACCGCTCGATGGCTTCCGAGTCTCCCTCCACCTCAATCTTCACGTCCTCGGAGGTATTGCAGACCCAGCCTTTGAGATTGTACCTGGAGGCTAGCTGGTAGATGAAAGGTCTGAAACCGACACCCTGAACCACCCCGCGTACGCTGATACTGACTGAACTACCGGTTGATGTTTTTGCCATTATAATATTACGAAAAATGCGCGCCCAGAGGGATTCGAACCCACGACCCCCGGTTCCGAAGACCGATGCTCTATCCGCTGAGCTATGGGCGCACCAGACTCAATTCAATTATAACACAGGATGGAAATTGATGAGCAGATTAAGAGATTCAAGCATGAGATATGCCGGAGATTGAGAGCAAGGGTAAGTTCGCTGAGGTTAAGACTGAAGGCGGTATAATCGCTTTAATTATGACTAGCTTGTATATCGTAAATCTCGCTGTTTAAAAAGAACCACCGAAATAGCGATAAGTCCCAGTGTGAGTCCAATGAGAATCGCTGCGTGCCCCCAGTTCAGCCCCATGACCAGAGGATCACCGCCGAGAAAATAATAGTATGGTGACCATCTGGCGAAGCCTGCTAGATTTTCACTCAGTGGCAGGAACGACGAAGCTATATAGGAAACCAGTGCAATGCCGATGCTTCCGAAGACCGCAACTCTTCCGTTCCCCACCGCAGCATCGAGAGCCAGCGCCAGTGACCCGAAAACGGTTCCGATTAATGTCACCAGCAGGCAGGTCGCGGCGACATTAGCGATATTCATATCGAGCCCGCCGAGCAGGGCTCCTGCAACCACTCCGGCGAAGGTGGCGATTCCGGTAATCACGGCGCAGATTATCATCGCTAGTGACTTCTCGATGATGACCTTGTATCTCGGTACTGGATTCGCCAGAAGAAGACCCATGGTATTACGAGATTCTTCTCCTGAGAGAGCCCTGCCGCCTATTGCAATACCAACGACCATAAGAGCGGCAGGCGCCATCAGCCCGAAAATTTCAAGTTGGAAAAAACCCTCCGGAGTGCTGAAATCGCCACCGCCGATTGCGGCGAATATAGTTTTGGCTTCAGGAAAATTCTCGACCAATTGCATCATCGTATCTACAGGCATGAATTGATAAAGTACGCCTATTAAAATACCCGTTAAAAACATCACATATCCCGTGATGCTAAGAAGGGTCTGGTGCTCGGAAAAGGTCTTTATCCATATCCGCGATACCCGGGTAGAACCGGCAAGCCTGGTAATAATTTTCTGCGTCATCGGGTAGTTGCGGAGTCGGTCTATCAATGTAAGTCCCACGTTCTGACTCTTAAGGTCACGGCGATTTAACCCAACAAGAGAGATGACAGCAAAGAGAAAGATGCTCGCTGATAGGATGCCTATGTGCCCCCAGTTTACCCCATTAAAAAGCGGCTCACTACCGTTCAGGTAATACCACGGGAACACCTTCGCTACGTTTTCCCAACCTTCGATGAGAGGTAGCAGACCAACTGCAAAGATAGATATAAACATTACACCGGTTGTAACTCCTGCAGCCGCACCCCTGTTTCCCGTCCAGGCGCCTATCGCCATCGCTAAAAACCCGTGGAACAGGGCTATGACCAGCAGGTGGATTGAGAGCGCTCCTACACTCAACCCTCCCAGATTCACACCTAAAATCTTTGCGATAAGATACGTACAACCCCACGAAGCGACAATCATCAGTAACATTAGCAGGACCATTGCTGCTGCCTTGGAAACCAGCACGTTGGTACGGCTCTTCGGATTACCGAGGAGAAGCCCGATAGTACCCTGACTTTCCTCACTGGGGATTGAAGCAGAACCGGACGCAATCGTCAGGCCGGCAAGTACCCATGCTCCGGCTCCTGAAAGGAAGACACTGACGGCGAGGCTACCCACATCCGCGCCGGCGGGAATACCCATTATCCTTTTAAGAACTTCAGGCATTTCCTGGTAAATATTGATATCAAAGTTGCGGTAAATCGACATTGCAAAGAGTAGCATCAGCATAAGGCTAATGAAGGCGATTGTCGTTCCTCGCCACCGGTCGCGCACGGATTTGGTGAAGATATTGGCCAGCATCATGCTGTTGCCGCCTCTTCACGATAGTAAGTGATAAAGATTTCCTCGAGGTCAGCTTCCTGGGTACGAATATTTATTAATTCGTACTTATCCATCACCACCCTCAGCATATCTTCCATCTTCCCATCATAGGAAAGCACGACGCGGTGATTCTCTATCACTACGTCGCGTACTCCGGGGATGGCTTCAAATACAGTGGCCTCTACCATGGTATCGAAATCAAGTTCTATCCGACGAATTGCCTTCGATCTGAGCTCGGCAACGGATTCGATGGCGACCAGCTTACCGCTACGAATTATACCAACACGGTCGGCTACATGCTGCACTTCAGACAGCGTGTGGCTTGAGAGAAACACGGAGCACCCATTTCCTGTCACTTCGCGCATCATATTCTGAAACTCACGCTGGACGAGCGGGTCAAGTCCAGAACTGGGCTCATCGAAAATGAAAATCTCCGGTCGGTTCATGAAAGCCTGTATCAACCCGACCTTCTGGCGGTTACCTGAAGAAAGATTGCCGACCTTTTTATCCAGATCTGCGTTAAGTCTTTCAGCAAGGCTGTCGACGTATGACCAGTCTACTCCACCCCGTAGATTAGCGAAATATGTCAGTGTATCCTTGCCGGTAAGGTCGGGGTACATCGCCAGGTCACCCGGCAGATAACCGATATGTTTTCTTATCTCCACCGCTTTTTTATGGGAGTCCATCCCGAGAATCCAGGCTTTTCCTGCTGTCGGTCTTATCTCATCGAGCAATGTCCTGATGGTAGTCGTCTTACCGGCACCATTCGGGCCGAGGAACCCGAATATTTCACCGGCTTGGATGTCTAGATTTAAATCTACCACTGCGCGTACGTCTCCATAATGCTTGGTAAGGCCCTCGGTATAGATGGCGGAATGATTATTCATATAACTCTCTCCTGTATCTCCCATTGAATGATAAATATCCTGTCGTTTGGCTGGTGGTAACCACCTTTCAAGACTGAAATAAAAATAGAAGAAGAGTCGAGCTTCCTCTCTCGAATTTTACACTAAAATACTCGCGGCATGCGAGTGTTATATTTAAAACCAGTTACTACAGGTGGCTATAAAACGTCTTTGAACAGAGGCAGTTCCGTGTAGGGTAGTCCCAGTGATTTTTTCATCTCGACGGCGTTGCGGGGGGCGTATCCCTGCCAGTGGTTATTGAACTCGGCGAAAAGCAGAACGGTCTTTTCAGAGGCTCCCTTCACTTTTCCCGCAAGCTCATTTATTTCTTCATCCGAATACAGGTACTTGTAACGGGTCTCGCTGTTACCTTTCCACCACATCTCCTTGTTCCTGCCGTGAAATCTAAAATACGCCATGTCAGAAGTTAGCGGGACTTCCGCGGCTATAGATGTCTGGAATTTAGGCTCGTCTATCTGCACCCAGCAGGTGTTACTGTTTTTCAGGAACGAGGCGGTATTCTCATCATCGCTCCAGCTCCGGTGCCTCAATTCCACCGCCAGCCTGTACTCGCCGAATGTCCTGATAACCGCACCGAGTATCTGCCGACCGTAATCATCGTTCTTAAAGCTGGGCGGGAATTGCGCCAGCAGGGCTCCCAGCTTACCGTACCTGACCAGCGGCTCGAGGCTCTCCCTGAACCGGTCGACATCCTCCTGCGATATCGCCGCTTCCTCACCGGTGGCTTCTCTGTACATATCGGGATGGGTGAATTTCTGCCATAGTTTTACGGTAAACAGGAACCCGTCGGGCGTGCGCTTTGCCCAGTTGTAGACATACCCGGGATTCGGCGGCCTGTAGAAAGAGCTGTTTAACTCGACGGTGTTGAAAAACTGGCTGTAGTATTCAAGCTCGTTTATCTTGCCGGGAGGGTAGAAGTAGCCTTTCCAGGTGCCCTCACTCTTGGGATAGGACCAGCCTGACGTGCCTATATATATACCGCTATGCTTGGTCATTTTCCTGTCTCCAGATGATTATATGATACTATCTGGTATTTGTACCAGTATAGTTCTGTTTACTTCAGTTGTTGGTTTCACCTCACTCCTGACCCCTCTCCAGCCAGTGCCATCACGAGGTAATGAGGAATACTCCAGGCTGGAGAGGGGAGTAAAAGAGAGAGGGGGCGGAGCCCCCTCTCATACAAACTCTCCCCCTCTCACACAGAAGTATAACTGCTTATAATCCAAGGTACTATGTGAGAGGGGGATTAAGGGGGTGAGTACCATATTAAACCGAGAAAAATAAATACCAGAAACCCTTGACAATAGAACAAGTGTTCTATTATAATCAAATCACTGCCCTTTGAGAGGTGATTGGTGAGAGTTCTCTGTATTCTTTTACCCGATTTTCCGCTGAAGTGCGAAATTATCAGAAATCCGGGTGTCGAGAGCAGCCGCGTGGTAATAATCCACGGCACCGGCTCAAAAAAGCTGGTGCTGGACCACTCTCCGGAGCTCGAAGGTCTGCGGAAAGATATGACTCTGCAGCAGGCTCTTGCCTGCCAGGACAGGGCTGAGATAGTCCAGGCGGACTTGCCTTACTACCGGTCTGCCTTTAACAGGATACTGGACGGACTGGAGGGAATCAGCCCGCTGGTCGAGGGCGCTGACCTGGGTACCGCCTATCTGGGTGCCGACGGGCTTCACCTCATTTATCCGGACGATGAAAGCCTCATCGCGGCGGTAAGAGAAGTCGTGCCGGAGGCGCTTACTCCCAGGATGGGTATAGCCGGGGGTAAATTTCCCGCTTATCTGGCTGCCCTCAACAGTCCGCCGGACGGTCACCGGATAATATCCGGCAAAACGGGCGATTTTATGAAGGGCTTCCCCTGCGACGTACTGCCCGTGTCCATGAAAACCAAAGTCAAGCTGCAGGGGTTCGGGATACGCACTCTGGGGCAGCTTGCTGCCTGCCCTGTCGGACCTCTTCAGTCGCAGTTCGGCCCCGAAGGCAGGAAAATCCAGCAGCTTGCCCGGGGTTTCGATGATACGCCGCTTTACCCCCGGAAAGCCGAAGAGATTATAGAAGAAAACACCACGCTGTCATCGGTGACAATCTCGATAGATACCGTGCTTGTCGCTATCGAGCAGCTTATTTCGCGGGTCTTTGTCAGGATAAGCCAGCAGGGAATGGGTATTCACAGCCTTGCTCTGTGGACCCGCAGTTACGATTCCGAGCACTGGGAGCGGGCTATCCGTTTCAAGGAGCCGGCGACGGATATAAAGAGGGTAATGTCGAGAATAAGAATGGTGCTGGAGAACTATCCCCAGCCGGGTCCGGTCGAGCAGGCAGGAATCAGGGTAAACCGCCTGGGCTACCCGCGTGGAAGGCAGAACAGCCTGTTTAAAGAAGTCAGGGGCAGGGATCACCTTATCGAGGATATTAGGCAGCTTGAGCTGCGGCAGGGTAATCCCCAGGTATTCAAGCTGAGAGAAGTGGAGCCATGGTCCAGGATACCGGAAAGACGCTACGCGCTGATGCCTACCGGCCGGTAAACGTTCCGGAGCCGGTAGAGGTAGAAGAAGCCTCCTCCAGCAGCCTGCCGCTCGCGGTCGGTGCGCCGCGGCGGCAGGCTGTGAAAGCTATCGAGGACAGGTGGCGCATCGATGACGAATGGTGGCGTAAAGAGCCGGTATTGCGACTCTACTACGAGGTAGTCCTCGAATCGGGCCAGAGGCTGGTGCTCTATAAAGATTTGATAAACGGCTGCTGGTACCGGCAGTCATATTGAAAGGCTGACTATGGACTACGCCGAGCTTCACTGCCACAGCTACTATTCCTTTCACGACGGCGCTTCCTCCCTGGAGGAACTGATGCTGCGGGCAAAGGAGCTGGGCTACCGGGCGCTGGCAGTCACCGACCATGATAACCTGTGCGGGGCGATGCGTTTCGCCCAGATGGCCCGTTCTCTTGAGATACGGGGCATCATCGGCGCCGAGATAACCCTGAAAGGTGGCTATCACCTTACCCTGCTGGCTAAGGACAGGCAGGGATATAAAAATCTATGCCGCCTCGTCACCGCTGCTCACGGCGCTGGTGAACGCAACAGCCCCGAGCTGCCTTCCGAACTCCTGCTGGAGCACGCCGGAGGGCTGATTGTCCTGTCCGGCTGTCCCGGGGGAGAGCTGGCGCAACTGGTGGCTCAGGAACGTCTGTTCGAAGCGCACGACCTTATCCGGCGGTACCTCGACTGGTTCGGCACAAATAACTACTTCATCGAGCTCCAGCAGAACCTTGTTTTCGGCGATACCGAACGCAATAAAGAGTTGATTGAGCTGGCACGGGAGACGGGCGCTAAGGTGGTAGCGACGGGTAACGTTCATTATCATGTCCGTGAAAGGCACCAGCTCCAGGACTGCCTGGTGGCAATCAAGCACTGCAAGAGCCTGGAGGAGACACACCGGGAACGCCGCCCGAACTCGGAGTTTTACTTGAGGCTGAAGGAGGAGCTTGAAGACCTTTTCCGGGAGTGTCCCGAAGCCCTGCGAAACACCGTGGAAATCGCCGGACGGTGCACTCTCGACCTTACCACTGACCTCAGCTATACCTTTCCCGACTATCCGGCGCCGGAGGGGCATACGCCGGAGAGCTACCTGGAGAAGCTGTGCCTTGAAGCGGCGGTAAGGCGCTACGGCTCCGTAACCCCTGCGGTACGGGCGCGGCTGGACGAGGAGTTCCGCCTGATTAATAAGTACAGCCTGGCGGGCTTTCTCCTGCTTTACCACGAGGTAATCAGGCTGGGACGTGAAGTGATGATAGACCAGGGACTGAGTGACCCGTCTCTGACTCTGGAGGAAAACCCGCCGGGGAGAGGGCGCGGTTCTTCGGTAGCCCTGCTGGTGGGCTACCTTATCGGCCTTTCCCACATCGACCCGCTGCAGTATGACCTTTCTCTGGAGCGGTTTCTGCCGGAAGACGTGATGACCAACGTGCCGGATATAGACCTGGATTTTCCCCGCAGTATCCGGGAAGACCTGATTCTACGCACCCATGAGAAGTGGGGCTGGGAGCACGCCGCTCTCACCGGCACCATCGCCACCTACAAGATCAGAGGCTTAATAAGGGATCTGGGCAAGGCGCTGGGTCTGCCGCAGGTGGAAATAGACCAGCTTGCCAGACAGACCTCCTGGGGCAGGGCAAAGAAACTCGAATCCGAGATGAAAAAGATGCCCAACTTCAATAACAAGATAGACGCGCCGGGATGGCGCGACCTTATAAGGCTGGCGCTGGAGCTCGACGGATTTCCCAAGTACATGGGGCAGCACCCCGGCGGCATGATTCTTTCCTCCAGTCCGCTTATAGACATAGTGCCGGTGCAGAGAGGGGCTATCGAAGGCCGCTACGTCTGCCAGTGGGACAAGGACAGTATCGACGACGCCGGTTTCGTCAAGATAGACTTCCTTGCCTTGGGCACTCTGTCGCAGCTCCAGGAAGCCGTGGAGCTGATAAAGCAGAGGACCGGCGAAAGAATCGACATGTCACGTATCGACTTCGAGGATACCGCCGTCTATGATATGCTCTGCCGGGGAGACACGATAGGCATATTCCAGGTAGAATCGTCGGCGCAGATGCAGACCATTACCCGCCTGAAGCCACGGAACCTGCTTGACATGGCTCACGAGGTGGGAGCGGTAAGGCCCGGCGTGGGGGTCAATAACGGCGTGCATGACTACCTTGCACGGCGCAGCGGCAGGAAGCCGGTAAGCTACGACCACTCTCTGGAGAAGCGGTCGCTGGAGCGCACCCTCGGCGTTGTCCTGTTCCAGGACCAGGTAAACCAGCTGGCGATAGATGTCGCCGGTTTTGCCCCCAGCGAGGCAGACCGGATGCGCCGCGCCTTCTCCAGGAGGCACAACGATGAACTGATCGAGCACTACCGGCAGAGGTTTATCGAGGGAGCCGTAATCAGGGGTGTCGGTGAAGAAGCGGCGGAGAAGATTTTCAAGAAGTTTAACGGGCAGTACATGTTCCCGGAATCCCACGCCTTCGCTTTCGGGGTGACGGCTTACCAGTCGGCATGGTTGAAGTACTATTACCCCCTGGAGTTTTTCGTCGCCATCTTCAACCAGCAGCCGATGGGATTTTATAACCTGGAAACGCTGAAAGAGGATGCCAGAAGGCATGATGTGCGGGTGCTGAACCCCGATATCAACAGGAGCCAGGCAAAGTGCGTCATAGAGTACCCTCACCTCTGTCATCCTGAGTTCTCATACTGTAATCCGGACCCTTCACACTGTCATTCTGAGTCCGCCACGGCGGACGAAGAATCTCCGGTCTTCGGAGCGGGAGATTCTTCGGTCGCTGCGCTCCCTCAGAATGACATGCCCACTCATTCTGCCATTGCCTCTTCCTCTATCATTGCCTCTCCCCCTGTCATTCCTTCTTCTTCCGTCATTCCCGCATACCCTTCTGTCATTCCCGTCCGCCAAGGCGGAGGAATCCAGAAGGGTAGGGGTGAAAATGGGTGCCTCCGTGTCGGTTTCCTCAACGTGCTGGGTCTGGGAAAGGCGTCGGCGGAAGCCATAGAGAATGCCCGGCGGGATGGACCTTTCAGGAGCATCGGCGATTTCCTGGAGCGCACCGGCGTCCTGGAAGAGGTCGCCCTCAACCTGGCAGGAGCCGGGGCTTTCGACAGCATCGAGCCCAACCGGAGAAAAGTGAAATGGGAGATAGGGCTCCGCTACAGGCCGGTAAATTCCCAGCTGGCGCTGCCTTTCTCCGTGGAGCAGGACGTTATAGAGCTGGAAGCGCCCGGCGACTGGGAGCGTATGAAGGGAGAGTACAGCATCATGGGTATCTTCCCCGGCGGCCATGTCATGGCTAAACTGCGTCCCAGCTTCGGCAGGAGCGTACGCTGCAGCAGGGACATATTTAGTCTGAAGGACGGCGCGGAGGTAACCACGGCGGGGCTGGTAATCAGGCGCCAGAGACCTCACGGCAAGGTGGTATTCATGACTCTGGAGGACGAATTCGGGCTTATCCCCCTGATGGTCTTTCCGCAGGTTTACGAGCGCTATGAGTATGAGATTAAATCGCCGTTTCTGGTAATAGAGGGCAGGGTCTCGAGACGTGAAGGCACTCACAACGTGGTCGTAACCGGAGTGAAACCGTTTCGTGCCATGGATAAGGCCCCGCAGTCCCGTAACTGGATGTGATGACAGGTGTCTAGTAATTTGCCGTTATGAGCAGCAGAACACATACTAAGTGGACAGAAATCCGCCGTCCACAGTCACCAGCGAACCGTGGACATAGGTAGATAAATCACTTGCCAGAAACAGGACGACGCGGGCGACCTCGTCAGGCTGACCACCCCTGCCGAGAGGTAATCGGAGCTTGTATTGAACGCCTGATTTCAGAACGCCGATATCGAACTGGTAAAGCTGCTTGGCGACCGCCTTTGTGCCGGGAGTTAATATCCCGCCGGGTATGACCACGTTAATCCTGAAATTATGACTGCCATACTCCTTGGCAAGGGACCTTGTCAGGGCGATTACCCCCGATTTGCTGATAGTGTAGGGGACAAGGTCTGCTGCAAAGGGAAGGATAGCTTCTATAGAGCTGATGTTAATAATAACTCCGCCTTTTCTAAGTCGGCTCTTTATCATGTGATGGCACATCCAGAAAGCGGAGTTCAGGTTTACGTCCATTACCTTTTTAAGGAAATCCTCGTCTATTTCAGTGAAGCTCTTAAAGGGATACATACCGGCATTATTTACCAGTATATCGGGTTCTTCACCGCTGAGTTCTTCCCATAAGGCGGATATTTCGTCTTTTTGAGACACATCCGCTTTATGAATATTTACCTCCGAATCGAATTTAGAGAGCTCTCTTTTTACGGTTCTGAGCCCTCTATTATTTATATCCACCAGTTCAAGGTCTGCGCCTGCCTCGGCAAACCTGTAGGCTATCGACCTTCCTATACCGGTGGCACTGCCGGTTATCAGGGCGGTTTTTCCTTTAAGTGAAATAAGACTATCCAGGGGTGGTATATTTTTCATAGCGTTACCCTCCACAAAGAATTCCGTCTTTATTTCAAGGTTTGGGCATATCAGGATTATGACCGGCGATATGTCAGTGGTTCAGGGGCAATCCGGTGTGGCGTGTGAATGCCTCTGGGGGTCAGTGGGGTGAGTGGAGGGATTTGAACCCTCGATCTCCAGGGCCACAACCTGGCGCCTTTGACCACTGGGCTACACTCACCATGCATACCCGTCGGTTATCACTGTGGCAATGATTATTATAGCCAAAAAGCACCCTCATTTCAATGAGGGGACTGAACGGGTATCGTTTTTTTGGTTGATATTTACACTCACCCCCCGCCTGCAGAAGTCCGCCTGAGGCGGACGGCGGGCAGGCCTTAACCCCCCTCTCTAAAATAATCTCCCCTCTCCAACCATGACGATTCACTCTACATATCAATGGTTCTGGTTGGAGAAGGGTTAATCCTGAAGGTTCACCCTGAAGGATCAGGAGGTGAGGAAAAAAAGAACAACGAGATTCAAGCAGAAAAGGAATAAACATTTTATCAGCGCCTGTTTGACAATAACTCATTCGGGTTGTTACTATATGTTAAATCTGCCCGGTAAGTATTCTGAATATGTCGAGGTTGTTAGACGGTATAAACTGCCCTCAGGACCTGAAGGCGCTGTCACAGCAGGAAGTAGAGCGGTTAGCTGCTGAAATCAGAGAAGAACTGGTCTCTACCGTTTCTGCAAACGGCGGACACCTTGCATCCAATCTGGGAACGGTTGAACTCACCCTCGCTCTTCACAGGACGTTTAACAGTCCTGAAGACAAGATTATCTGGGATGTTGGACACCAGGCTTACACCCACAAGCTGCTGACCGGCAGGAAAGACCGTTTTGCCACGCTCCGCCAGTACGGAGGTCTGTCCGGTTATACCTGTCGGGAAGAGAGCGAGCACGACATCTTCGGCGCCGGACACGCCAGCACCTCAATTTCGGCAGCCCTGGGTATAGCTGTCGCCCGTGACCTTTCCGGTGATAAGTATCATGTACTGGCTGTAATCGGTGATGGCGCAATTACCGGAGGGATGGCTCTCGAAGCTCTCAACCAGGCAGGACATCTCGGTTCCAGGCTTATTGTAATACTGAATGATAACGGAATGTCCATTTCACCTACCGTCGGCGCTTTAGCCAAGCTAATGGGTAGAGTGCGTTTTGACCGCCGTTTTCATGAGACTAAAGAGAGAAGCTGGCGCATACTCAAGCGTTTTCCTTTCTGGCAGAAATTATGGTGGGCGAGCCGGAAGGTAGAGAGCGGCGTAAAGGGCCTGGTTATGCCTACCACACTCTGGGAAGAGCTTGGCTTTGCCTACATGGGTCCGGTTGACGGTCACGATATCCGGGATCTGGAAATAGCCCTCGCTCAGGCGCGGGATTACAGCTTGAGACCTTCACTGGTCCACGTGGTTACTACCAAGGGTAAGGGTTACCTTCCGGCCGAGGGTGACGCCGTTTACTTTCACGGCGTAGCGGCGAAGGACAGTGCTAACAACGGAATACCGACCTACAGCGAGGTATTCGCACAGACCATGCTCAATATAGCCCGGGATGAGCCCCGCTTGACCGTGATTACTCCCGCGATGCCCGAAGGAAACTGTTTGAATGTCGTTCAGGCTGAGTTTCCGGACCGTGTTCTGGATGTCGGCATCTGCGAGCAGCATGCCGTCACTTTCGCCGCGGGTCTGGCTACTCAGGACTATATCCCGGTCGTGGCGATATACTCCACGTTCCTTCAGCGCGCTTTTGACCAGATAATCCACGACGTTTGTCTCCAGGAACTTCCGATTGTATTTGCTATCGACCGCGGCGGTATCGTCGGAGATGACGGCAAGACGCACCAGGGTATTTTCGACCTCTCTTACTTAACCCTGATTCCTAACCTGATTGTATCGGCGCCGAAAGATGAGAACGAGCTTCAGCATCTCCTTTACACGGCGGTAAGGTGCGGTCGTCCCATGGCGGTGAGGTATCCGCGCGGTACGGGACTGGGAGTTAAACTGGATAAAGAATTCCACACCATC
Source organism: uncultured Dehalococcoidales bacterium (assembly GCA_964499775.1). Lineage (GTDB taxonomy): Bacteria > Chloroflexota > Dehalococcoidia > Dehalococcoidales > UBA2162 > MGML01. The sequence goes on from CAZCMK010000028.1 coordinate 17,995, forward strand.
CCCATAGGTGAAGGGGAGATACTCAGGCAGGGCGAAGATGTGGCTATTCTTGCCATCGGTGTTATGACTTCCGCCGCCCTTGAGGCCGCCGATGAGCTTGCTCTACAGGGAATCGAAGCAACGGTGGTCAATGCCAGATTTACCAAGCCGCTGGACTCCGGACTTATCATTGACCTTGCAGGTCGAATCAAGCAGGTGGTAACCGTCGAGGAGAATACTCTCAGCGGCGGTTTTGGCAACGGTGTAATCGAGCTTTTACAGGAAGCGGGTATTTCCGATATCCGGGTGAAATGCCTCGGCATTCCCGATACCTTCGTGGAACAGGGAAGCCAGGAAGTCCTTCGGCGTAAATACGGAATCGATGCCAAAGGAATAGCCGAACAAGTCCTGTCCCTGGTTCCCGCCTCCGAACCGATAATTCCGGTGCCCGATTTGAGAAAATGAACAAGCTGACAATCAGGGATATCGACGTCGCTGGTAAAAGGGTGCTGGTGAGGGTTGATTTTAATGTCCCTCTGGATGAAAAGACAGGGACAATTACTGACGACAGCCGTATTCGGGCGGCTATACCCACTATCAGTTATCTAATTGACCAGGATGCCAGGATAATTCTCTGTTCCCACCTGGGACGACCCGATGGAAAGGTGGTTGAAAGCCTGCGCCTTGGTGTCGTTGCCGGACACCTGTCCCGGTTGCTAGGCAAACGGGTCGAGGCTGCCGGCGATTGCGTCGGTCCCGGGGTTGAAAAAGCGGTAAAAAACCTTATGAATGGTGGAGTCCTGCTGCTGGAGAACCTCCGCTTTCATTCCGCCGAGGAAGAAAACGAGCCCGGTTTTGCTAAGGCTCTTGCCAATCTGGCGGATATATACGTTGACGACGCCTTCGGTACGGCTCACCGGAACCATGCTTCGATAGTGGGAGTTACCGAATACCTCCCCTCTGTAGCCGGACTGTTGATGGAAAAGGAACTCGAATACCTGGGTGGTATTCTGGAGAGCCCGGAACACCCGTTCGGCGGACTTGTCGGCGGTGCCAAGGTCACCGATAAGGTGGAGATGCTGGAAAACATCATGAGCAAGGTGGACTTTATACTCGTTGGCGGGGGTATGGCAGCCACCTTTCTTAAAGCGAAAGATTATGAGGTCGGTCTGTCACTGATTGAGGAGGAAAGACTGGATACTGCCGCCGGTTTGATGGGAAAGGCGGAAAAAGAGGGTGTCCGCCTGGTTCTTCCTGTAGACGTGGTGGTTGCCGATGAAATCAATGCCGGTGCTAAAAGCGAGACTGTTTCCGTGGAAAATATCGGACCCGGCCGGAGGATTGTGGATATAGGCGAGCGGACAATCGAGATGTTTTCGGAAGAATTGCGGAGTGCCAGGACGGTTTTCTGGAACGGGCCCATGGGCATAAACGAGATACCGCAGTTTGCCACCGGCACACGGACTATGGCTGAATTGTTATCCGGACTGGATGCTGTTACTATTATCGGTGGAGGTTCCACCGCCGACGTGGTAACGAACATGGGTCTGGCTGATAAAATGACCTTTATATCAACCGGAGGCGGTGCTTCATTGAGATTTCTCGGCGGCAAAAAACTCCCGGGGGTGGAGGCGTTGCTTGATAAAGACCAGGCAATCACGGTAGAGAAATAACGGGTATGTATGGATAAAATGGACAGCCAGGAATTAATAAAATCGATTGCCAGGGAGTCACCTTCCAGGATAATACTCCTGGTTATCGACGGTCTCGGCGGCCTTTCCGCACCGGAAACGGGGAAGACCGAGCTTGAAACGGCAAAAACGCCCAACCTCGATAGACTGGCGGCGGAAGGTATCTGCGGCTTGAGCGAACCTGTAAGTCCGGGAATAACTCCCGGAAGCGCTCCCGGTCACCTGGCTTTGTTCGGTTACGACCCGGTCAGGTATAATATCGGGCGCGGAGTGCTGGAGGCGGTGGGGGTGGATTTGCCTGTTGGGCCGGATGATGTGGTGGCACGGGGCAATTTCTGCACCGTGGATGAAGCCGGTCTGGTAACCGACCGCCGGGCGGGCAGGATATCGAATGAAAAGTGCGCTGAGCTGTGCCGGCTGCTGGACGGACAGGTAATAGACGGTGTCGAGGTCATCGTCCGTCCGGTGAGAGAACACCGCTTTGTCGCCATATTCAGGGGAAAGGGCCTTTCGGACAGAGTCAGTGATTCCGACCCGCAGCAGGTCGGGCTATCGCCGCTGCCCGTTACCGCTTCAGAACCGGAAGCTAAAAAAATGGCTTCCGTTGCCAACAGGTTTATCGCCGGTGTAAAAGCGGCTCTTGCCGGGCACGTCCCGGCAAATATGGTTCTCCTCCGCGGTTTCTCCAGAAAGCCCGGGTTTCCGTCCATGAATGAAATTTACAAGCTTAAAGCGGCGGCTATCGCCGGTTATCCCATGTACCGGGGGCTTGCCAGGCTGGTGGGCATGGATGTGCTCGAGACGGAAAAGGGAGTCGTAAATAAAATACAGACGCTGACGCAGCATTATAATGACTATAATTTCTTCTTCCTGCATATAAAAGGGACAGATTCTGCCGGGGAAGACGGTGATTTTAACAGGAAGGTTGCCGTTATCGAGGAAGTAAATGATGGTTTACCTGAGCTGGTGAGTTTACAGCCGGATGTCATCGTAGTCGCCGGCGACCACTCGACTCCGGCTCTGCTTAAAGGACATAGCTGGCATCCTGTGCCGCTGCTTGTATACTCGAAATGGTGCCGTCCCGACGGAGTAAAAGAATTCTCGGAATCGGCCTGCGTTCAGGGTGGACTGGGGCGGATACCCGCTACACAGATAATGCCGCTGGCTATGGCAAACGCCCTCAAGCTCAACAAGTTCGGGGCGTAGGTTAGATAAAGGGAAACAAACTTCTCGGGTAATAGTTACTAGAGCTAAAGAGGAGCGAACCCACTCTATGTAAAAATCTTGAGGTTATCCAAAAACTGTCATTCCGTGCTTGACACGGAATCCAGTTGGGTCCGCCAGAGGCGGATTCTGGATTCCCGCCCGCCTCAGGCGGGCGGGAATGACAGGAAGATTTGAGTTCCGGTGATTTCGGATAGCCTTTAAAAGAGATAGGTTTTTACCAAAACAATCTTAGATGGAGATTCAAATGCGTGTACCCTTTATTGCCGGTAACTGGAAAATGAATACTACGGTGGGTGAGGCTGTGAGCCTTGTCAGAGAAATGCTTCCGGGGCTCGACACGGTAAAGAATGTGGAGAAAGCGGTCTGTCCTCCCTATGTATCTTTATCGGCAGTCAAAGAAGTGCTTGAAGGGACTTCCGTCAAGCTCGGAGCCCAGAACCTTTATTTCATGGAGAAGGGAGCCTATACCGGAGAAATTTCTCCGCCGATGCTCGCCGGACTCTGCGAGTATGTAATCATCGGGCATTCGGAACGCCGTAAGTATTTTAACGATACCGATGAGACCGTAAATAAAAAAATACAGGCGGCACTCGGGGCAGGACTGAAACCCATTCTGTGTATCGGGGAGAGGCTCGAGGAAAACGAGGCAGGCAAGACCGGGGAGGTGGTGACCGGGCAGCTAAAGTCGGCTCTGGAGGGTATACCTTATCCCGTCGGTTTCGTTATCGCTTATGAGCCGGTCTGGGCTATCGGTACCGGCAAACCGGCTACCGGGGAGCAGGCTAACGATACCATCGGTCTCATTCGCCGTACTGTCTCTGAGCTTTACAGCGGGGAAGCCGCCGATGATGTGCGGATTCTCTACGGCGGCAGCGTTACCGCCGCCAATACCGCCGAGTTCATGAGCCGGTCCGAGGTAGACGGAGCCCTCGTCGGCGGAGCCAGCCTGAAGCCGGACGAGTTTCTCAGTATCGTCACCCAGACAGCGGAAATAAGATGAACTCTCTGGTGGCTATAGTAGGTCCTACCGCCGCGGGTAAAAGCGCCCTGGCTATAAAACTTGCCCGTGAATTCGACGGCGAGATAATCAACGCCGACAGCCGGCAGGTCTACCGGTACATGGATATCGGTACTGCCAAACCCGGCAGGGAAGAGCTATCCCGTGTCCCTCATCATCTGGTTGACATAAAAAACCCCGATGAAGATTTCAGCCTTGCCCAGTACCAGCAGCTTGCTTACCGGGCAATCGAGGATATCCAGCAGCGCGGCAGACTGCCCCTGCTGGTGGGCGGCAGCGGCCTGTATGTCCGGGCGGTACTGGAAGGATGGGGAATCCCGAAGGTCGGACCCGACCCGGAGTTCAGGCGCAGTCTGGAGGAGAAGGCATCAGAGGGTGGGGCTGATGAGCTTTACCGGGAGTTGGTTGAAACAGACCCGGAAGCGGCGCGGAACATCGACCCCCGTAACGTACGCCGTCTGATAAGGGCTCTTGAGGTATCCAGGCAGGCGGGCGCTCCTTTTTCACGTTTGCAGAGTAAAGAAGCACCGCCGTTCGATATCCTGATAATAGGGCTTACCACGGAAAGGGCGGAGCTTTACCACCGGATTGACCTGCGGGTGGATGCCATGATTGAGCGGGGACTGGTTGAGGAAGTACGAAAGCTTATGAATATGGGCTATAGTCCGGAGCTTCCGGCGATGTCCGGTATCGGATACAAGCAGATTGGCATGTACCTCCGGGGTGAACTGACGCTTGAATCGGCTGTTTACCAGATTAAGACCGGGACTCACCGCCTCGTCCGCCGCCAGTACAACTGGCTCCGTTTAACCGACGACAGTATACACTGGTTCGATATACAGGATGATTTCGAGCCGGAAGTTATGGCACTGGTAGCCGGTTTTATCTCCGGTTAGATAGTTATTTACTGTTATTTCTTCACGTCCCACTTGGCGAGGTACTGGGTCTGTCCCAGTGTCGAACCCCGCTGAATTTCTTCACGAATTCTGTTTTCTTTTTCAAGCACGTCGATGGCGCGGTTTGCCATTTCCATTGCCATGTTTTGAGGCACCACGACGACACCGCTTTCATCCCCGATAATCCAGTCGCCCGGTTCTACCTTTCTCCCGCAAACTTCAATCGGGGCATTGATTTCGCCGAAACCTTTCGGTTCGCCGGCGGTAGGGGTGAAGTGACGTGCGAATAGGGGGAATTTAATCTTTCTTATATCATCGATATCGCGGACAGCCCCGTCTATTATCACTCCCACAACTCCCTTGCTGACACAGCTATTTGTCGCCAGTTCGCCCCACACGGCAATCTCGCCCTGGCAGGCATCGATAACGAGGACATCTCCCGGATTGGCATGGTCGATAGCCTGGACGGGGGCACTCCAGTCGCCGTTATACGTCCTGACTGTTACCGCCGGACCGGCGAATTTCAGCTCGCCCGGCTCGCCGACCCATACCGGGTTGAGTCCTCTCAGTTCTCCTGTTCTGTGCATGGCATCGCTGATATTGGCGGTGCTGACCTTCATAAAAGCGTCCAGCAGATGCTCTTTATCGTATTTGAGAAATTCCCTGGTTTCGATTGGTTTGCCGGACTTCAGTGATTGCACGATTTTTCTAGCCGATTCCTCCGGGCTTTTTGCCTTGTACAGGGAGCCTCCTACAATAATAATATCGGCACCGGCTTCATAAGCCTCCACCGCCGTTTCGCTATTTATGCCGCCGGCGGCGGAAATCAAAGCCTTGCCGGATATTGCCTTTGCTATTTCGCTGACCAGCTCTATCGGTTTGACCCCCAGTACCTGCTGGTCGAGTCCGACATGAACGTTTATGATATCTATGCCCATTTCTTCGAGTTCCACGGCGCGCTGGGCTGGGTCCCTGACGGATATCAGGTCAGCCGCAACTTTTACCCCGTACTTCTTTCCAGCCAGTACCGCCTCTGTAATACAGGAGTCCGGCGCGCAGCCGAGAATAAAGACGATGTTGGCACCGGCTTTAGCGGCAATCTCCACCTCCGTGGAACCGGCGTCCATTACCTTCATATCGGCGCAAATAGTGTGTCCTGGGAAGGCAGCCCGGAGCTCGCGGATGGCGTTCATTCCTTCGGACTTAATCAGAGGAGTTCCGGCTTCTATCCATGCCTTCGAGATATCTCCGGTTTCGGTAAGGATTCCCTGTACTGCCTCCCTGGCTATCTGGACTGCCCTGGGCAGGTCAATCAGGTCGAGCGCGACCTGTACCGGTGGGATATCGACTGCTTTTTCTGATTTTTTAGTCTTTGTTTGCGACATTTTAATAAACCTCTAATTTCATTTCCTGACTGTTTATTCCAGCACTATATTGTCTATCAGTCTCGGTTTGCCGATTTTCACCGCCAGCGATACCAGCGCCGGAGGTTTTACCTCCTCAAGCTCTTCCAGCGTCTCGTTATCGGCAATACTGACGTAATCTATATGTGCCATGGGCTGCTGCTTGATGAGGTCCGTCATTTCCCGGCGTATCTTGTCGGCGTTCTTCTCGCCCTGCGACCACATCTCTTTTGCCAGGTTCAGCGATTGATAAAGGACTGTCGCCGCTTTGCGGTCTTCGGAGTTCAGGTGGGTATTACGGCTGCTCATCGCCAGTCCGTCGGGCTCGCGTATAGTGGGGCAGGCGACCACCTCCAGGTTCATATCCAGGTCTTTTACCATTTTCTTAATTACGATAAGCTGCTGGGCGTCTTTCTGTCCGAAATATGCTCTGGTGGGCCGGACGATGTTAAAGAGCTTGGCGACTACCGTGGTTACTCCCCGGAAATGGGTAGGCCGGGAAGTGCCTTCAAGCCTTTCCGTAATATCCTTTACCTCCACCCAGCTATTGAAACGCGGCGGGTACATCTCCGCCGCCGAAGGCATAAAGACGATATCGGTTTTCTCTTCCTCCAGCAGGGCAAGGTCGCGCTCGGTGTCACGGGGATAGCTCTTAAAATCTTCTTTGGGACCGAACTGGGTAGGGTTGACGAATATGCTTGCCGCTACGGTGGTGCTTTCAGTCCTTGCCCGTTTGACCAGCGATATGTGTCCTTCGTGGAGGTAGCCCATGGTGGGGACAAAACCGACCGGCTCGGCAAGGTTGGGTCGCAGTTTCCTCATCCCGGCAATAGTTTCTATTACTTTCATTGTTATGAACCCTATCCCTCTTAATGAGGCTGTCTAAAATGTCGAGATACAACCCTTTCGTCATTCCCGCCCGCCTCAGGCGGACGGCGGACAGGCCTGTATCCCCCTTACCTTTAACAAGAGCTTTGTATCATAAGTTCCGGTTATAAACGTTTTGTCATTCCGGCGCAGGCCGGAATCCATAAATCGTGCCTGATTGTACCAATCTGGATTCCCGTTTTCACGGGAATGACAACTTTTGATACAGACCCCCTAACAAGGGGAAGGGGGAGGGGGAGGGTATATAAAGAGGGGCTTCGCCCCTCTTAAATTCCCCATTCTCATTTCAAGGTTTCGCCCCTCTTAATCTCCCTGTATTGTCTGGCTTAGCTTCTCTCAAACTACAAATATTTATAGGGCTTTGCCCCTGTTTTAAT
>CAZCMK010000029.1:0-16888 GCA_964499775.1 uncultured Dehalococcoidales bacterium
TACTGATAAAGGTGAAATAGAAGTCCACGCACTCGTCAACGACGCCCGAAAGCTCACCGACGACCAGGTTTATTCTGGAAACCCGGCTGGCTTTAGCCTCCTCGGCTTTCTCCAGGGTAATCGATAGTATATTTTCGGTAATGCTGAGTTCGTGCAATTTACTTTTAACAACGTATTACTGATTCGGTGTAGAGAGGTTAACGAGTTCATATCCTGAGTATGATTATACTTCATGTAAGAGGTAGATTCAATTTGGATATTCTTTCAGGTTCTTTTAGCATTTGGTTGTTTATTATTCAAACGCAATACCCCGACCATAAGGTCGAGGGATGAAATTTTCCCTGCAACTTTTCGAAAATGCTATACCACGTATTCTGGATACCGGCTTTCGCCGGTATGGTATCTAAAAGTGCAGGGCATACAAAGTCTGTAACAGGTTAATACCCCGACCGTAAGGTCGTGGGAAGTTTATTATTACCTATCCCCTGTATCCCTTCATCCGCCATAGGCGGACTCAGGATGAACCCCTTTCCTGCCAGAACCACCGGTATTGGCTGAGAGGCTTTCCTGGCAGGAAAGGGGAGTTAAGGAGAGAGGGGGCGAAGCCCCCTCTCATAAATCTCTCCCCCTCTCACTCAAAATAGTTATTCTATACTAAATCATGGTATTGAGTGAGAGGGGGACAAAGGGGGTGAGTACATATACCAGCCAAAACCGAATAATACAATCTTTTTGCCTGTATAACTGTTTGAAGATTTACTTCGGGGTTTTACTCTTGAGTCCGAAAAGCTATAATGACCGTAATAGGTTATCGGAGGCAAAATATGAAGATAGTAGATATGAAAACGTACGTGGTAGACCCTCACGGTCCCGGAGGAAGAAACTGGGTATTCGTGAAACTTATTACGGACAACGGGATAGAAGGCATCGGCGAGGCATATGATGTCCCGTTTAACCCCCAGGTAACCGTGCAGTTGATACAATCGGTTGCCGAGCGCTTCGTAATCGGTACCAACCCGTTCAATATAGAGACGATGTGGCGGAATATCTACGCCAGTGGCTACGACCAGCATCCCGATACGACCAAGCTGGGGATAATCAGCGGTCTGGAAATAGCCTGCTGGGACATAATAGGTAAAGCCCTGGACCAGCCTATCTACAACCTGCTCGGCGGGAAATACCACGAGAAACTAAGGAGCTATACCTATATAAACCCCGCTCCGGACGCTCCTCCGGAAAAGCGTAATGCCCAGGGAAACGCGGAAGTGGCGGCGGAAAGGGCGGCGGAGTACGTGAAGATGGGCTTCACGGCGTTGAAGTTCGACCCGGTAACACCCATTACGGTGAATTCCCCGTACCAGCTTTCCATCAGGACGCTGGAAAACGGCGAAGCCGTTACCAGAGCGGTACGTGAAGCGGTCGGCGATAGGTGCGATTTACTGATAGGGACACACGGGGAAATGACAACCTCCAGCGCTATAAGGCTGGCTAAAAGACTCGAGAAATACGACCCGTTGTGGTTTGAAGAGCCGGTACCACCGGAGAACAGGGACGAAATGGCAAGGGTAGCCCGTCATACCAGCATTCCCATCGCCACCGGCGAAAGGCTGTCGACCAAATACGAGTTCAGGGAGCTGCTGGAGAAGCAGGCTGCCCAGATTCTCCAGTTTCCCCTGGGGCGTGTCGGCGGTATTCTGGAGGCAAAGAAAATAGCCGGCATGGCGGAAGCCTACTATGCCCAGATAGCCCCGCACCTGTATGCAGGCCCTATAGAGGCTGTGGCCAATATACAGATAGACACCTGCAGCCCCAATTTCCTGATTCAGGAGAGCATAGAGACATGGGGAGGTTTCTATGCCGAAATTCTAAAAGAGCCGATTCAGTGGGAAGAAGGGTATATCATACCGCCTACCAAACCCGGGCTCGGCGTGGAGCTTAATGAAGAAGTCGTGCAGAAATATATTTATACCGGGACGGGCCCGGCTCTGGACGTGCGATACGGACCGGTTTATGAATAGCTGCGGAGACCTGTAATTGGCAAAGAGACGAATAGATAGTCTGCTGGTGGAGAGAGGACTGGCGGAGAGCTGGGCTAAAGCCCAGGCACTGATTATGGCCGGCGAGGTGCTGGTGGACGGGAAAGCGGTGGTAAAAGCCGGAACGCCGGTAGACGAAAAAGCGATAATCACGGTAACCGAACCGCCTCCTTTCGTAGGTCGCGGCGGAATCAAGCTCGATTATGCTCTCGATAGGTTTCAGATTGATGCATCTTCTCTGGTGGTGGCTGATATCGGAGCGTCGACGGGCGGCTTTACCGATTGTCTCCTGAAAAGGGGCGCCGAACGGGTATACGCAATAGATGTAGGCTACGGCCAGCTTGATTACCGTCTCAGGCGGGACTCGCGTGTTATTGTCATGGAAAGGGTAAACGCCCGTTATCCCGTGGATTTACCCGGGAAAGTCGATATGGCTACAATAGACGTTTCATTTATCTCGGTCGAGAAAATAATACCATCGGTGGTTGAAAACATGAAAGAAGACGGCAGCCTGCTGGTGCTCATTAAACCCCAGTTCGAAGCGAGGAGGAGAGAAGTGGGTAGAGGAGGGGTGATAAAACAGCCGGAAGTTCATGCCAGGGTACTGGGCAGGTTTATCGCCTGGTCGGTTAATAATGGCTTTAGACTGCGCGGACTGATAGCCTCTCCGATTCTTGGCTCATCCGGAAACAGAGAATTTTTTGTACTTCTGAAGTTGACATAATATGATAAACAGAGAAGTAGTAGTACGGGTTGATAATATCGATATTACCGGGAGGTTATACCTGCCAGGCAATAAGCGGACGCCGTATCCAACCGTCTGTATCTGTCACGGAATTCCCTCGGGGAATTCACCCGACCCAGGAGACGGCGGTTATCCGTTACTGGCAGAAAAGATTTGTAAACGGGGATTCGCCGTATTTATATTCAATTTCAGGGGGACCGGTAACAGCGGCGGGAACCTGGAATTGTACGGCTGGACGAGAGACCTCAAAGTGGTAATAGATTATTTATATGGTTGTACGGAGGTGGACAGGGCTCGTCTGGCGCTGCTGGGTTTCAGCGGAGGCGCGGCTGTTTCGGTATGCGTGGCGTCAGCCGACAAGCGCGTATCGGCTGTTATCGCCTGTGCCTGCCCGGCTGAATTCGGGTTTGTAGACCCGACCTCTATAATCGAACGGTTCCGCAGTATAGGCGTTTTCAGAGATAAAGACTTCCCCGGGTCGGTTGAAGAATGGGCAGAAAATTTCAGGAAGGTCAGCCCGATTGATTACGTATCGGGGATTGCTCCCAGGCCCCTGCTGCTTGTACATGGCGATGCGGACGAGACGGTGGATATCAGCCACGCTTACAGACTCTATGATAAAGCGGGAGAGCCTAGAGAGATAATCGTAATTCCCGGCGCCGGTCACAAATTGCGGCGGAATGATACGGCGATGGGTATAGTATTCGACTGGTTGGAATCATGGAGCTCAGCTTAATTTTGGTTTGAATACTGCATTATTCTTGATTAGTTATTAGCCTCACCCCTTGCCCTTCAGGGTGAACCTTCAGGATGAACCCCTCTCCAACCAGTGCCATTGATATGTGGTGAGAAGCTCTCATGGTTGGAGAGGGGAGTAAAAAAGAGAGGGGGCTTCGCCCCCTCTCTAAAAATACTCTCCCCCTCTCACGCTACGAATATCTATATGTAAAAATGGGTATTGCGTGAGAGGGGGATTAAGGGGGAGAGTGTAAATATCATCTCATATAACACGGCGAACACAATATGCACAAATTGACCCACGTCTGTGAATGGGGCTATAATTATTATGGATAAAGGTTAGTCGAGGAGTGAAGAGGGGCAGATTTGCACGCAGATTTACATGAATGCTGTGCTGTTGCAGGTATATATGCTCCCGGTGAGGATGTAGCTCGACTTACCTTTTTTACTATATTTTCGCTTCAACATCGTGGACAGGAAAGTGCCGGTATCGCTACCTCCGACGGCAAAGAATTCCGGATTCATGCCGATATGGGGCTTGTGTCTCAGGTCTTCGATGAAGACTCTCTGAGTCGACTGACCGGCAATATAGCCATCGGCCACACCCGTTATTCCAACCTCGGTTCAAGTAAGATATACAATTGCCAGCCTATCATCGTAGGCGAGGATGCGAACACTATCGCCGTTGCCCATAACGGAAATATCGTCAATGCCAAGAACCTGCAGCAGTCGCTTATCGACCAGGGTTACATTTTCAGTACTTCCACGAATACTGAAGTCATAGCCAATCTGATATTGTCTTCTCCCGGCGAAGACTGGGTAGATAAGATAAAACACGCGATGCTCCGGCTTCAGGGCGCCTACAGTATGACCATCTTAACCAGAGACCGTTTGTTCGGGGTTCGTGACCCGCTCGGTGTACGCCCTCTCTGCCTGGGGAAAATGAACGGAGAAGGGTTCGTTATAGCTTCCGAGAACTGTGCTCTCAACCATATCGGGGCGGAATTTGTCAGGGAAGTCGAACCCGGAGAAATAATAGCTATTGATTCGGATGGTGTAAAGGAATACCCTCAGGGTTCCGGTAAAAGCGCTCTATGTATCTTCGAGTATATTTACTTTGCCCGTCCGGATAGTACCATTCATGGCAGGCTACTTTACCAGGCGCGGATGGCTATGGGGGCCAGGCTGGCGGAGGAATACCCCGTGGAGGCTGACCTGGTTATGGGAGTGCCTGATTCGGCAACCGCTGCCGGCGTGGGTTACTCGCACAGGTCCGGCATCCCGCTGGCTGAAGGGCTGGTCAAGAACCGGTATGTCGGGCGTACCTTTATCCAGCCGGACCAGCGAATCAGAGACCTCGGCGTTAAGCTGAAGTTTAACCCATTGCAGCCGATACTTGAAGGAAAAAGGATTGTGCTGGTTGATGACAGCATCGTCCGAGGTACAACCACTCCTCACGTGATAAAGATGCTTAAAAAAGCCGGTGCCAGAGAAGTGCATATGCGTATCTGCGCACCACCGATACGGTACCCCTGTTTCCTCGGGGTGGATATGGCTACGCGGTCGGAGTTAATCGCCGCTCAGAAGTCCGTGCCGGAAATAGCGGAATTTATCGGAGCCGACTCGCTGGGGTATCTGAGTATCGAAGGTTTAATCAAGTCGGTCGACCTGCCGAAGGATATTTTCTGCCTTGCCTGTTTTACCGGTGATTATCCGATAGAAGTGCAGGTTGAGATGGACAAGCTGGCGCTTGAGCCTGTCATATCTGACGATTCTTTTCGCGTACGGCAACGCTAGGTTTTAGATTTATTCCCACTTCGCTTTCTTTTGTCCGTCATCAGCCCTCTTGACACAGCCAACCGTATGAAAGTAGACTTTCCTGTATAAATCCGGAGTACGGGAGAGAGTGAATTGAAGGTAGATTTTGCTAAACTCGACAGGGCTTTCACACCCGAATGCCTTGTCGTCGTAGGGGGTAATCCCCACGCTCTGTGGCTCCGCGACCAACGTAAATTCAGCGGAAGACTTTACTCCGTTCAGATTAACCCGGAAACGATTAAGGATATAGAGTCAGCCGGTATCAAGAACTATACCAGCCTCCTTGATGTGCCGGAGTCCATAGACCTGGTTATAATGTCGGCTCCCAGGAGTGCAGCCCTGAAGGTGCTGGAAGACTGCATTAAGAGGGACGTTGCTGCCGCTCATTACTTCACCGCCGGTTTTTCCGAGACTGGTACCGGGGAAGGAATAGAACTGGAACGACAGCTGACCGAGATGGCTGAAAAGGCGAACTTCCATCTCATCGGTCCTAACTGCATGGGGATATACAATCCTAAGATTAGCCTGGGGCAGATAGTATGGGAATACTCCGGATACGTAGCCCCGGTGGGGCTTATCTCCCAGAGCGGTACCCACACGACCACACTCGGTCAGCAGGCACATTTGCAGGGAGTGGATATCTGTAAAGCGGTCAGCTTCGGCAACGGGATAGTCCTCGATTCACCGGACTACCTGGAGTATTTCTGCCATGACCCTGAGGTCAAGGTTATAGGTATGTACCTGGAGGGAGTGAAGGACGGCAGGCGGTTTCTCAGGGTGTTAAAAGAGGTGTCCGCTCAGAAACCGGTGGTGGTATGGAAAGGGGGGCGAACGGAGGAAGGTGAACGGGCTATCGCCTCTCATACGGGCTCCCTGGCGGTATCGCAGGCGGTGTGGGACGCAGCGATAAAGCAGTGCGGAGCGGTGAGTGTCTACAGTCTTGAGGAGCTTATCGACACCCTGAAAGCCTTGCTCTATCTGCCTCCGGTCCGCGGTAACAGGGTGGGTATTGCCGGCGGGTCGGGAGGGCAATCGGTGGCTATTGCTGATACCTTTGCCGAGGAGGGACTTCATCTACCTCTTCTCGAACCTGAGTCTTATGAAGAATTAGCGACATTTCTTACGCTTATAGGCGGAGGCTATCGCAATCCCATAGACACCGGCAGTCAGAGCCGCAGCAAGATAAAGCAGATAATGGAAATATTCGATAGAGATGAGAATATCGATAACCTGGTATTACTGACCGGTGCCCGCTGGGGAATGACTGAAACGCCCAGAATAGACATCGATACGATGGGTGAAATTAAAGAACAATCATCGAAGCCGGTAATGGCTGTAGTTGCCTTCTCCACTCCGGAAGAGATGCAGGGGGCGAGAGAAGCCACCAGATTATTCCAGGAGAAAGGCGTTCCCGCCTTCCCGTCGATAGAGCGCGGTGCCCGTGCTTTGAAAAATGCTCTGGATTACTACCGGTATAAAAATTCTGCTTAGAGTGTTTCCCGTTTGCCGGATTTCTGTTTCTCCCACCGGTCACGGTGGATTTCCATAAGTAAGAAGTTATAACCGTCCCTGCTGACTTCTCCGTACTGCCTGAAACCGCATTTGGTGAAACACTTCTTTGCCCTGCTGTTCCAGTCCAGAGTCTTAAGGTAGATTCTTTTGAGTTTGGTCTGATTGAAGATATAGTTTACCAGAGCAGTGACGGCCTCGGTACCGTAACCGCTACTCCAGTAATCGCGGTCGCCTATCATTATACCCAGCTCGGTATTTCCCCGGAACTCATCGAAATTGTAATACGAGCAATTACCGATGTGCCTGCCGTCCAGCGTATCTATGGCAAAACGTTCACCCGACTTGAAATAGCTGTAAATCTCGTTGGTGTAGTCCTCCAGGTACTGGGGATACGGGATTGATAGTACGGGAGCGGCATCGAGCCGCGATAGTTCCGGGTCTGTTTCCCAGGCATAGTCGTCCCAGGCGTCATCCGGTCTTTTTTCACGTAATATTACCTTGTTGTATATAATCACTTGAAAATAACCTGGTTTTCACATTCTGAAAGAGAGCGGGTCTTCCTCTGTCGCTATCATATGAAGCGCTTCCTCTGCCGCTTGCCGGACCGCTTCACTGGTACTTTCAAGGCATTGCTTGAGGCACTCTTTAGCCTGAGTGTTGCCAATTTTCCCCAGTGCCTGTATGGCTGCCATCCGGACATCCACGTCCTGGTCGTTAACCAGTCTTATAAGCCGGGGTACCGCCGCTTCTTCTTCAAGCTCACCGCATGCCCCGGCTGCTTCGTAGCGTATTTCCGGGTCATTGCTGGACGTCTCATTCAGCAGGATATTAAGCCATGAAGAGTCGCAGCTTTTCCCCATGGCGTATATGGAACTGATTTTAAGTCTCGGATTACTGTCCTGATACGCTTCTTCGATAGCCGCTTTCACCCTGGGAAGACTTATTGGGGCGGCTGATTCGAGGACCCGGCGGCTGACTTCCAAGGGTTTGCTCCTGTCATCGATGGCTGCCAGAAAGGCTTCCTGTATCTTCGATATATGGTCGGACCGTAGTTTGTTACACTCGGCAAGGACGGCGAATTTACCGAGCGCAGTGGCTGCCGCTGCCTGGACGTTTTCAGAGATATCCTGCTCCAGTAGATTTATAAGAGTATCGATGAGCGAGGCTTCTTCATTTTCCCAGAGACCCTCGATAGCCTGACAGCGGACTTCTTCGTCCTCGTCTTTCAGACAGTATTTGAAAATGCTATCGAAATTAAACTCCAGATTGTCTTCAACCAGTTCTACCAGGCGATTGATTATCTGCCGGCGCCGTTTCGAATCGATAGTTTCCCACATATTTTTAAAGAGGTCGAGCTCTTCCGGAGTCAGGTTCGATAGAGAAGACAGAGTGGAGTTATTAAGCGTTTCTCCGGTATTTTTAAGCTCTGCAACAGCTTCTTCGACTGACAAGGGCATTATCGGGTCCATACCGCTAATTTTCTTCCTCTTCGTCGTCGTCTTCTTCCTGTTCCCAGAAAGGCCTGTTGGGGTCTTCTCCCTGTTCCCAGATAGGCTCGGTAAAAAGGTCTATGTATTCCTCCATGGCTTCGGCGGCAAGCTGCTTCATCTTACTGGATGTTTCGCTGGCAAGCTGCGATATCTCGGTGGTATCTATCTTGATGCCCAGCATCTCCGGTAATACACCCAGTATAGCCAGGGCAGCCATCGGGTTCTGAATTCTGGTGGTATACATCGGGACCTCGCCCAGCAGGCATATACCTTCTATATTCCGCTCTTTGGCTACGCCCAGCAGCAGTCCGTTCAGTCCGGCAATCTGGAGGTTGCCCCGTTGTACCAGGTCGTACTTTTTCAGTTCATCCATCAATTGAGGGACGGTGGCTACTCCCCATACTCTGGGCTGTTCCGTGTGATGGATGCGGGTGATTGCGGCGGCGCAGGTGTATACTCTTTTTGCCTGGAATTTCAAGCCTACGTCTAGTACGCAGTTAGCAAGTTCGTATGAGTTAGAAGACGGCTGGTCCTCACCGGTAAACAGTATTATATCGCTGCCTCCGCCCTTGTTTTTCCAGTAAGAAAAAGTGCTCCGGGGAAACTGCGGCGCTTCGACCACATTGCCTCTGACCGCTATACCGATGGGGTCGAAGAAATGGGAAGCGTTTATCTCTCCCAGCTTCTTGAATTCGAGCTCCTTTTCGAGGTAGTTGGCTACCAGCATCGAGACATGCCCGATGCCTGGCCAGGCGGCTATGAGATTGGGAGATTTAAGTTTCGGACGGGCAGTTATTTTTACTAGGTTATTATTCATATCGTTATGCCTTCAATTGAAGTTATTTACGCTTTTTAAGGTAACCCCATCCCCTGTATCCCCTTCCCCTTCGATAAGGGGAAGGGGAAGATTTGTATAAGAGGGGTTTCGCCCCTCTTATACTCCCCTATTGTGTATTGCCTTCCCGCTCTTCTGGTTCCTGCTCTATCTGCTTCGGTCTTTCACCGTTGAGTAGCGACTCCAAATTCCTCTTGTCATCATCGCTACCCTGCATGTTTATGTTATACTGCCGGTCTTTTTGCTTTGATTTATTCTCTTTAATATCATATTTTTGTACTTTGCCATTTACCAACTTAATACGTATTAACGACCCACATTTTTTACAGACGCTAGCTCCCTCATACTTGCCCGTATCACTAAGTATAGGTATTTTCAGAGTTCCCCCACACAGAATGCATTCGATTTTAACCATTTTTCAAATATATAGTTAAAGTTCTTTTTCTTTTCTTAACCATAGCTACAATAGTTATAGCTATGTTATTTGCTAGCTACCGATATGCCGGATAGATAGAGCGGCGGAGTCTGCAGGAAGCCGCCTACCCATCTTGTCTCGCTTCCGATGGCGGTAATCTGTTTAAGCAACTGGTAAATGTTCCCCGATACCATGGTATTCTTGACCCTACCCACTATTTTACCATTTTCCACCTTATATCCTAAAAGGACGTTGCCGCTGAAATCGCCGCCGAGTATATTTCCCTGTCCGGCGCCCATAAGCTGCTCCACTACCAGTCCTTCCCTGATATCGGCAACCATATCATCGAAAGTGGCATCTCCCGGAGATATGACAAATGCGCTTGATGAGGGTGACGGTAGTCCGCCGTGTCTCCCTCCGCTGCCGGTGCTTTTCTTACCGGCAAGGGCGGCTGTTTGCAGGTCGTACAGGAAGCCGGTCGCAACACCGTTTTCAATCAGGGTAGTGCGCTGGCTGGGGACTCCTTCGTCATCAAAGGGCCTGCTTGCCGGTCGGTAGTCAATAGTGGGGTCATCACGGACAGTCAGCCTTTTATCGAAAACCGTTTGTCCCAGCTTATTGCCCAGCGGCGAAGACCCTTCCAGGACTATCTTGCCGTTGAAACCGACCATCAGCGGCTGAATCAAAGCGCTGGCTATTCCGTACGGAGTGAAAATCACCGGCATCAAGCCCGTCCGTACCGGTGCCTGGTATTTTGCCAGCTCGAGCTGGCGTAACACAACTGCCGTTAGAGATTCGGTGTCCGTTATCGGGTGTGAGGAGCTCTGGTGCTCTCCCACGAACAGCATATCGGTGCCGCGTATAAGGGCGCCTTCCACAGCCATGCTGAAAACACTGAGCTTATAGTCCGCCTGCCCGCCGCGTGAATTAATGATATTTACCGCTACCGTGCTTTTACTAAGCCCCGCTTCACACTGGAGGTCAGGATTACCATTTCTTATCGTGGCTATCATTTTTTCACCGAGTCCGGACATTTCTTCAGTGGATACTTTTTCTACTGCGGGGTCGTAAGTCTCGATTACCGGATAGGAAGTAGAGGAAGGAAACTCAAACTCGGCGTTCATGCCGAACTGTGCCGTTTCGACGGCGGCGTCAACCAGGTTCCGTACCTCCTTTTTGTCCGTAACTGTTGCGTAACCGAGCCTGCCGTCCTTAATAATGCGCAGGGCTACATTCGTGGTCTGCTTGCTCTGGACGTACTTCAGCCGGTTAGCTTCGAACTGGACAGGTGTATCCTCCGAAGATAAATAGAATACCTCTGCTTCCTCGGCTACTTTCCGGGCTTCAGCAAGGATTTTTTCCACTTATTTTCCTCCCACCAGACAGTTCTGAATCCTAATATGCGGGCTTCCGTTGGAAACGGGAAGCGGCATCTGGCCTCCCTTTCCGCAGCCGCCGCCCTGGTTCATATCCAGGTCATTTCCGATTGCGTCTATGTTCTTGAGAGTTTCGAACACGTTTCCGGTCAGTACTACAGGCCTGAGTGTCTCGGCGATTTTCCCGTCGCGAATCATATAGGCTTCGCCGGCGGAGAAGGTAAACATCTCCATGCTGGTAGTTCCGCCATACCAGTTTTTAGCATACACGCCTTCTTTGATATCGCTTATCATTTCTTCAAAAGAGGTTGTGCCCGGCTCGATATAGGTGTTGGTCATGCGTACGATAGGCGGATAGCGGTAATTAATGGCTCTGGCGTTGCCCGTAGGCTGCTCATTCATTTTGGCGGCGGTCTCTCTGGAGTGAAGCCTGCCTACCAGTCTGCCTTCTTTTATGAGGTAAGTCTTGGTGGCAAGCACACCTTCGTCATCGTACTTGTAGCTTCCCCGTAGTCCCGGAAGCGATGCCGAATCGACTATATTAAGGCCGGGTCCGCCGAACTCTTTACCAAGTGTCATAAGCTCTCTCATCTGCTCGTTTTCGTAAACGAAGTCGGCTTCCGAGAGGTGCCCGAAAGCTTCGTGGACGAAAACACCGGCAAGGACGGGGTCCAGCACAACGGTATATTTATCGCCTTTAACCTGCGGGGCGGACAGTATTTCCACCGCCTGTCTCGACATTTCCTCCACCTTATCATCTATATCCTGGATTGCTCTGATATCGCCACGACTGCCCAGACTCAAGCCTACCTGCTGGACATCATTGCCGTCCGTGGCGACAGCCGTAAGACGGAGGGTAACATCCGCCCTTTCCTGCTCTATGTAGCTGCCTGCCGAACTGAAAAATATCGATTTCTTATGTCCGTCGCCGTAGTTGATGGTAGATGTCTGAATTCCCGGGGTAACCCAGATAATCTCGTTATATCTATCCAGAAGTTCCTTTTTGTCAGCCAGTGGTAGCAATACCGGGTTGTTATCGGTCCCGATGAGTACCGTATCGACTGACGGCTCTACCTCTGCCAGTTGACTTCCTCCGCCGCTGACGAATCGTGCCTGTTTTACCGCCGTTTCCACTCTTTTAGGCAGGTTGCTGAGGCTATTGAAACTGACGAAGCCCCAGCCGCCTTTGACCATCGCCCTGACATTACCTCCGACGGCGCTGCTCTTGTTAACGGATTCAAGCTTCTTTCCACGGTAGGTGATTTGACTGGACTGGCTCTCTTCGAGGTGGACTTCAATATAATCGGCATTGTGTTTTTTCAGTGAGTCGGCAAGCTGGTGACCTATAATATCGATGTGCGCCATATATTTTCTCCCTGCAGGAAAATAGCGTTAGTGTTGTATGAATCGATTATACCAATTTTAAGTGTTATATCAAAATACATGGAAAGTGGCGTTAAGTATCTGCTTTAGTAATATTTTTACTCACCCCCTTAATCCCCCTCTCACGCAGCACCTTGTTTTATAGTGAAAAATCCGAATGCGTAAGAGGGGGAAAGTATTATAGAGAGGGGGCTCCGCCCCCTCTCTATCTATTAACTCCCCTCTCCAGCCAGGAAAATTATTCATACCTATACAATGGTTCTGGCTGGAGAGGGGTTCATCCTGCAGGTTCACCCTGAAGGGTTAGGGGTGAGGTAGATAGGTGCCATCAAATCGAGAACGATAATATAGGGGACACATACTTTTTTACAGCAGGTGTCCCCTTTAATGAAATATTATTGAAAGTGAGCAATCTATCTCTCTACAATCATAGCCATGCCCTGGCCGCCGCCGATACAGAGGGTCGCCAGTCCGTATTTATGGTCCTTCCGCACCATCTCATGGATAAGGGTGACCAGAATCCTGGCTCCGGTGCAGCCAATCGGGTGCCCGAGAGAAATCCCACCACCGAGCAGATTGGTCTTGTTCATGTCGAAACCCAGTTCTTTGATGACACCCAGCGACTGCGAGGCGAAGGCTTCATTGAGCTCTATATAATCCATATCGTCGAGAGTGAGTCCGGCGAGTTTGAATGCCTTTTTGGTTGCCGGTACAACACCGAGCCCCATGTAGGCGGGGTCGACCCCGCCGGAGGCGTAAGACTTGATTGTTGCCATCGGTGTCAGACCGAGTTCTTTTGCTTTATCGGCTGACATTACCAATAGTGCGGCTGCGGCGTCGGTTATTGCCGAGGCATTTCCCGCGGTAATAGCGCCGTCGGGTCTGAATGCCGGACGGAGCTTGCCGAGAGCCTCCATGGAGGTCTCCCTGGGATGCTCATCGGCATCGAACATCTGGGTTTCACGCCTGACCGTGACTTCGACCGGTATTATCTCTTCCTTTAGTACACCGGATTTCGTTGCTGCCAGGGCACGGTTGTTGCTTTCCAGAGAGAACCGGTCCTGTTCTTCCCGGGTGATGCCGTATTTAACGGCGATATTTTCAGAGGTGATTCCCATATGGTAGTCATAGAATATTTCCCACAGTCCGTCGTGTACCATGCCGTCGACCATTTCGGCGTTGAACATTCTGGCTCCCCACCTGGCTTTCGGCAGGTAGTAGGGGACGGCGCTCATGTTTTCCATACCGCCGGCAACGATAACCTCGGCATCGCCAGCCTTTATCGACTGGGCTGCCAGGGCGACCGCCTTCATGCCGGATGCACAGACTTTATTCACCGTAAATGCGTTTATCTCCTTGGGGATTCCTGCATATATAGAAGCCTGGCGGGCGACATTCTGTCCCTGTCCTCCCTGGATGACATTGCCCATAATCACTTCGTCTACGGCTACTTCTTTAAGGGAGTCCTCCCAGTCGGCATATTTCTTCTCCAGTTCGATTACACCTTCGTCCTTGAGCGCTTCGGGTGCGCAGTCCAGTACCTCCGGTTTTACCTTCGGTTTCAGACCTGCTTTTTTAAGGGCTCCTTTGATGACTATGCTGCCCAGTTTAACCGCCGGGACATCCTGCAGCGAGCCGCCGAAATTACCGATTGCCGTCCTTGCCCCGCTTACAATTACCGCTTCTGCCATATTCATCTCCTTTTTAGTAGCTTTATCTCTTATAATTACTTGTTGTAATCGTAGAATCCTTTTTTCGTTTTCTGTCCCAGCCAGCCGGCAGCGACCATTCTTCTGAGCAGGTTGGGTGCGATGTAGCGGTGCTCGTGCAGGGTCGCATAGATGCCGTCTGCCATATCGAGGATGATATCATTACCGATAAGGTCGGCAAGCTCAAGAGGACCCATCGGGTGGTTGAGACCTAGTTTTATCGCAGTGTCAATATCTTCTCTGGAGGCTACTCCGCTCTCCAGCAAGCCGATAGCGTTAAGCATGAAAGGGACTGCCAGGCGGTTGACAATAAAACCCGGCGTATCCGGAAGTACGACCGGAGTCTTGCCCAGAGACTCGATAAATGCTTTACAGGTCTCCACCGTCTCGTCGCTTGCCGTAATAGGCTTTACAATCTCTACCAGCTTCATAGCCGACGCCGGATTGAAGAAGTGCAGTCCGATAACCTTCTCCGGTCTCCTTGTTACGATTGCCATTTCCACC
This sequence comes from uncultured Dehalococcoidales bacterium, assembly GCA_964499775.1. Lineage (GTDB taxonomy): Bacteria > Chloroflexota > Dehalococcoidia > Dehalococcoidales > UBA2162 > MGML01. Next base: position 14,562 of record CAZCMK010000029.1, read on the forward strand.
AGGGGTAATACGGAGGTATTGCTGGCGATAATCGCTCCTTCCTTGCATATACCGTCCAGTTCTGCAAACGCCTGCTTCTTGATATCCAGGTCTTCTGCGGCTACCTCTATTACGAGGTCGCATTCGCTGAAATCTTTCGTATTCGCCGTCCCTTTAATCCGGCTGATTGCCGCGTCTTTATCCTCCTGGGACATTCTGCCTCTTTCGACGCTCCTTCCCAGAGCGGAGTCGATGGTGCCTACCGCCCTGGCGGCGCGTTCTTCGCTTCTGGAGGAACCGGTGACATCATAGCCAGCCTGGGCACATACCTGGGTGATACCGCGTCCCATAGCCCCGGTAAAGCCGAGTACGCCAACTTTTTTGATTTCCATGCTTAACTCCTTTATCTCTAATTACTACTTTGCTTTAAAATCCGGCTTTCTTTTCTCCTGGAAAGCGGAAACTCCTTCTTCATAGTCTTCGGTGTTTAACAGGTAATCGAAGAAGGAGCCTTCAAGTCTCAGACCGTCCTCCAGGGGCAGGCTATAGCCCCTGAGCATGGCTTCTTTCGCAGCTCTCACTCCGAGAGGTCCAACCTGGCAGAGTGACTCTGCCCATTCCATGGACTCGGTTATTAGTTTATCCTGCGGGACGACCTTGTTTATCAGGCCGATTCTGTAGGCTTCCTGGGCGTCTATTTGCTTGCCCATGAAGAGTATTTCCGCGGCTTTAGCCCAGGGAATGACGCGTGGCAGTCTCTGAGTGCCTCCCCATCCCGGCATCAAGCCCAGGGTAACCTCGGGAGTACCGAAACGGGCATTCTCAGAGGCTATTCTTATATCACAGGCAAGAGCTATTTCAAGACCGCCGCCCAGAGCTACGCCGTTAACCGCCGCGATAAGAGGTTTCCACAAATCGAGTCCGTATTTGGGAGCAGCCGGCCATAACAGGTGATTATGCTCTTTCATATATGGCAGGGCATCCTTAATATCGGCGCCGGCGCAGAATGCCCTGTCACCGCTGCCGGTAACGATGCCGACCCACAGGTCAGGGTCGTCACGCAGTTTTATTATAGCCTCGTTAAGTCCCTGCCACGTTTCAACATCTATAGAGTTAAAAGCTTTCGGGCGGTCGATTGTGATAGTGGCTATTTTACCCGTTATTTTATAATCGACAGACATAGTGAAGCTCCTTTGATAGAATCTGGGGGAGTACCGATTGAGAATGCCGCGTTGATTTTAGCAAAGCACCATATCACTGTCAAGCTGAGTACACACGCCATTCGGTGTATCGGAGATTGCCCGTCTTGTGCGATTCCCTTTATCCGCAACACTAACCCCAGAGACTGAAAGCGCCGCCGATAATAACCATCAGCAGGCCCATAACAATGGCTATCCAGCCGCCTATTTGCAGAGAACCGAACTGAGGGCGTTTTGGCCAGCCCTCCATAAATTCCCTGCTGTCCGGGCGACTGGATAATGAGTTATAGTATCTCTTTTCCTCCGTTTTTCCCCACAGAATTGCACCAAGACCGAGTATGATAAACAGTCCTCCGATACCCATCAGTATAAATAATTCTCTTTGAGGCACTTTAAACACCCGTCTGCAAGAGACTATTTAGACAACTATATATACTTACGGTACTATTTGCAACTAAACTACTTCCGCGGTAGCTCCGGCTTCTTCCAGTTTCTGTTTTGCTGCTGCAGCGTCGTCCTTGTTAACGCCTTCCTTTACCGTGTTCGGAGCACCTTCTACCAGGTCTTTGGATTCCTTCAAACCCAGCGAGGTCAGTTCACGTACCGCCCTGATAACGCTTATCTTATTGGCGCCGATTTCCTTGAGGATTACGTTGAACTCTGTTTTTTCCTCTTCCTCTTCGGCAGGAGCGGCAGCCTCGGCAGGAGCAGCAGCCATCGCAACCGGGGCGGCGGCTGTAACTCCGAATTCAGTCTCAAGAGTCTTAACCAGCTCCGACAGTTCCAGAACGGTCATATTCTTAAGGGCGTCGATTATGCTATCTGTGGATGCCGACTTCTGCGCTTTATCCGACTTTTTGGCGGTTGTTTTGGCTTTGGCGGCTTCGGGCTGCTTCTTTTCCGTTGATGCCTTCTCAGCCTTGGGTTTTTCTTCGGCTGCGGGCTTTTCTGCCGGAGCTTCATCTACCGGAGCTACGGCATCGGCTTCAGCAGTGGGTTGCACTTCGACTTCGGCTACAGGCTCTTCTGCCGGAGCTTCATCTACCGGAGCTACGGCATCGGCTTCAGCGATAGGCTGTTCTTCGACCGTGTTTTTTTCTTCGTTTTCTGCCATTTTATTCTCCCTCCAGTTGTTGAATTTGGGCTTGT
>CAZCMK010000029.1:16988-23095 GCA_964499775.1 uncultured Dehalococcoidales bacterium
TTTTCTTCGTTTTCTGCCATTTTATTCTCCCTCCAGTTGTTGAATTTGGGCTTGTAATACTCCCATAAGTCCTCTTAAGGGGCTGGAAAGGCAGTTGACCAGACCCGTAATCGGGCTGTTCATCCCGCCTACTACTCTGGCTATAAGCACCTCACGCGCCGGCAGAGTTGCCAGTGAGTTTACATCCTCAGGCGTCAGTATCTTATCGCCGGCGAAGCCTCCTTTTACGGCTATATTAAGCCTTGAATCACGGATATAAGCCGCCAGAGCTTTAGCCGGTCCTGTAATATCGTCGTAGCCGAAAGCTATGGCTATAGGTCCTTCGAGCAGGCTGACCAGGTCTTCTTTGCCTGTCCTAGTGGCGGCGAACCTGGCCAGAGTGTTTTTAACCACTTTATATTCGCCGCCGGATTCCTGCATCTTACGGCGTAGCGCGGTCAACTCCGTGGTAACCAGACCGCGGTAATCGGTAAGAATACCGATGCTGCACCTGCTGAACTCTTCCTCCAGGCTGCCGATAATCTTCGCATTTTTTTCTTTGTACATTGTTGTCTCCTTACCGATGCCGACGGACATCTAAAAAATAAGTCCTTGTGCCGACTGCACAAGGACTCACTGCAAGGCTACCATATATTTCATCCGGTAGGGTGTAGCCCATTTAGCTTTGTTTTATCCTCGGCAGGCACTTTATTTTAAGTCTCTAACGACACCCGCTGTCTCGGGATAGTATTATTTTTCCGTATTATACCATAAATTTTGTAATTATGCTTTCTGAAATTCGTAAGCTATCTTGTCATCGGGTAATTTTACCGGGACAATCTTGATTGCCATACCCGGCTTAATGTCTTCTTCTGCTATTTCTTTATTCATTCTACCGAAAATCCTGAGTCCGTCCCCATAATCGCCGATTGCCAGCGTGTAAGGAGCTTCATCTTCAAAGCCGGAAGGACCGTAATGCACTACGGTATAGGTGACCAGCTTACCGTCGTTTTTTATTTCCACCCATTCCACTTCACTATCGATGCAGCCGGGACAGTCCATCTTGGGCGGGAAATACGTGGCGCCGCACTTCCTGCATCTGGTCGTCATGACCTTGCCCTGTTCCAGGTAATCTAAAAATTCTTCTGTCTTCGCTTCCGTTGTAAAACTGACCGTGCCAAAACTATCGAAACCCATTTGTTTATCTCCTCAGGATAACCACGTTTCCGTACTGTCCGACTCCACCGATATTATGTACCAGGCCTATCTCGGCATCTTTTACCTGGGCTTCTTCAGCCTCTCCTCTGAGCTGCCTGAATATAGTCCTGACCTGCGAGCCGCCGGTAGCGCCGATGGGATGTCCTTTTGAAAGCAGACCACCGTCGACATTTACCGGAATACTGCCGTCGGCATAGGTCTGTTTTTCCTCGATAAGCCTCACTCCTTCTCCGGGTCTGGCAAAACCCAGGTCTTCATAGGCGAGAAGCTCGGATATGGTAAAACAGTCGTGTACCTCGGCGACGTCTATATCCTGTGGACCCAGACCTGCCATTTCATAAGCCTGCCTGGCGGCGTCCTGGGCACACATCAGGCCGGTGAGCGATTTCCTCCCGGACATTGTCATAGTATCCGTGGCGGCGCCCATACCGGCAATCCAGACAGGAGTCTCCGTTATATTCCTGGCTACATCCGCGGCGGCAATTAATATGCAGGAAGAGCCGTCGGCATTGGCGCAGGCGTCGTATAATTTTAATGGAGTGGCTATGATTGCCGATGTCATAATATCTTCCATGGTTAGCTCTTTGCGATAGGTTGCCTTGGGGTTTTTGGCGCCGTAGCCGGCGTTCTTTATGCGTATTTTTGCCAGTTGTTCTTCGGTGGTCCCGTATTCAGCCATGTGCGCCCGGGCGAAAAGAGCGTATCCGGAAGGCATGGTTATGCCGAAGGGTGATTCCCACATTATATCGGCGCCCCTGCCCATTCTCTCCGCCGCTTCACGGGAAGTCAGTTCGGACATCTTTTGAAAGCCGATGACGGCGACCACCTTGTGCAGTCCGGACTTTATCAGCGACCAGGCTACCCTTAGCCCGGTTGTGCTCGATGAGCATACGCTTTCAACATAGAATGCCGGTTTCGGTGTCAGCTCCAGATACTCCGATATAAGTCCTGAAGGCGTCCTTTGTTTGTCATATTCCGGAGCCGAACAGGTTATGGAAGCGTCTATGTCTTTATTGGTTATATCCAGGCCTTCCATTGCTTCTTTGTAGGCATCGAAACAAAGCTCTCTGATGGAAACCCCGCATTTACGGGAAAAAACGCTCTGTCCTACCCCTACAATGGCAACGTCTTCCATAAATAATCTCCTTTGGTATATATCTTTTCAGGGCATTATCAGGTACATACTGTATTACATAAAAACCGGGCTCTCCCTGTTGGTTGTGTCGGGCTAACTGGCACTCAAAGCTAGTGTCGGTCTGAGGTCGAGCTTAATACCGGGCCCGACGGTCGTGGATATGGAGGCTGTCTTTATATACTGCCCCTTGGCGCCGCTGGGTTTGGCTTTTACTATCGCATCTATCACGGATGTCAGGTTTTCCAAGAGCTTTTCTTCATCGAAGCTGATTTTACCCAGCGGCAGATGGATGATGGCAGTGCGGTCGAGCTTGAATTCCACCTGGCCTTTACGGGCATCCTGAACCGCCCTGGCGAGGTCACCGGCAGCCACAACCGTTCCTGATTTCGGATTGGGCATCAGACCTTTTCTACCGAGGACTTTACCCAGCTTACCTACCTTACCCATCATATCCTGGGTGGCGATAGCCGTATCGAATTCAACCCAGCCTTCTTCAATTTTATGGATTAAATCATCTCCGCCGACGATGTCGGCGCCTGCTTCTTCCGCAATTTTCTCTGATTCTCCCTGAGCGAATACAAGGACCCGCACTTCTTTCCCCAAGCCGTAGGGGAGGAGTGTTACGCCGCGTACCTGCTGTGTGGCGTTCCGCGGGTCGAGACCCATCCTCAGGTGAAGCTCCAGGGTCTCATCGAATCCTGCATAAGTCATTTTCTTCGCCAGAGCAATGGCTTCTTCAGGGGAATATAGCTTTGTTTTATCTACCTGTTTGGTAGCTTCCAGATATTTTTTCCCGTGTCTTGTCATTTTTCTTACTCTACCTCTATACCCATACTGCGCGCCGTACCTTCTATAATCCGTTCCGCGCCCTCGATATCGACCGAGTTAAGGTCCTTTACTTTGGTCCCGGCGATTTCACGGATCTGGGCTCTGGACAAAGTACCTGCTTTCTCGCGTCCCGAGTCTCCTGACCCCTTTTCAATACCAAGTGCCTTCCTTATCAGGTCGGCAGTCGGCGGACTCTTGGTAACGAAGCTGAAAGACCTGTCCGCATAGATGGTTATTTCCGCTGGGATAATCGACCCCGCCTGAGAAGAAGTGCGGTCGTTGTAATCCTTGCAGAACTGCATGATATTCACTCCATGCTGACCCAGAGCCGAGCCAACAGGAGGCGCCGGATTGGCTTTTCCCGCCGGTATTTGCAGCTTCAGTATGGCTTTAATCTTTTTCGCCAATTTTTCTCTCCTGACCGTATAATTTTAATATTTCTAAAGCTTTTCTACCTGTAAGAAGTCGAGTTCAACGGGTGTATCACGACCGAAAAGTGATAGAAGTACTTTAACCTTACCTTTGTCGGTGCTTATTTCATCCACTATTCCCACGAAATCCGTAAACGGCCCGTCGGTAACCCTCACGCTCTGTCCCTGTTTGAAGCCTACCTTCACCTTCGGCGTTTCGGTGTCCATCTGCTTCAGTATCTGGTTGACCTCTTCCTCTTTCAGGGGTACGGGTTTGTTTCCGCTGCCGACAAAACCGGTAACGCCGGGTGTATTAAGCACCATGTTAAGACTCTGGTCGCTCATCTTCATCTGGACGAGGACGTAACCGGGCAGTATCTTTTTGGCAACGGTACGTTTCTGTCCTGCCCTGACTTCCACCTCTTCTTCGGTCGGCACAACTATCTGCGTGATTTCCTCCCCGGAGTCTATGAACTTGATACGCTGCTCCAGGTTTTTCTTGACCCGCTCTTCGTGACCGGAGTAGGTATGAATCACAAACCAGTTTTTCTCGTTATTGTCCATATTTGTTTCAGTTAATATAATCACTCCCGATAATACCGGTTAAACCAGGTAAAATTAGTACTCTGCCGGATACGGACCATGCCCCGCTCTCATCAGCCGATGAATATATCATTAACGAGCCTGGTAAACCCGTAGTCAAGGACTCCGAGTATCAGAGCCATAATTACAGTGACAATTAATACCAGACCCGTTAGATACATCAGTTCTCGTCTGCTGAGCCAGGTCACTTTCTTAAGTTCGGAGATAAGCTCTCCGAAGAACCTGAGTCTAGGGATTTTCCGTTTGGCGATAGCACTACGCTGTTTCATGAGAATTTACTGTCCGTTCCTGAGACGGGCTTTTCCAGGCAATCAAGTGAAGGTCTTTAAGGGTAAATTACAAAACCGACCTCTGCACCATCCCCGGCTTTTGCTTTACTTAACTCGGTTTCAGGCGGTATGTTCTATCTTACCTCCCTGTGGAGTTGATAACTTCGACAGCGGGGGCAATATTTATTAAGTTCTATCCGCTGTGAGTCGTTCCTTCTGTTTTTTGAGGTAGTATATGTTCTCTCCTTGCACTCTGTACAGGCTAGGTGGATAACTACTCTGGATTCTGATTTCTTTGCCATTTCTTCTAAAGATTTGCTGAAGTAGTCATAAAATGCTGCTTCAGCAAATCCGATATCTTCTCCCCTTTTTTTAAATAGCTTTCCTTAATTACTCGATAATCTTACTGAATGTTCCGGCGCCTACCGTTTTGCCCCCCTCGCGGATTGCGAAACGCAGTCCGGTCTCAAGTGCTACCGGGTATATCAGTTTTATCTTCATCGTGACGTTATCGCCGGGCATTGCCATTTCAACCCCTTCGGGAAGAGTTATATCTCCGGTAACATCGGTAGTCCTGATGTAGAACTGGGGTTTATATCCGTTAAAGAAAGGAGTATGTCTCCCGCCTTCGTCTTTACTGAGGATATACACTTCGGCTTCGGCAACGGTATGGGGTTTGATAGTTCCTGGAGCTGCTAGTACCTGTCCCCTCTCTATTTCATCACGGTCAACGCCTCTTAACAGAATACCGACGGCATCGCCGGGTTCGGCATCGTCCAGCGTCTTGTGGAACATTTCAAGGCTTGTTGCCACTACTTTCCGGGCTTCGTGATGGAGGCCGACGATTTCAATATCTTCTCCCGGTTTAATTACGCCTCTCTCGACTCTCCCCGTGGGTACCGTTCCTCTACCCTTGATACTGAAAACATCCTCTACCGGCATCAGGAACGGCTGGTCCTTGGGTCGAACGGGGGTAGGTATATATTCGTCAACGGCATCCATAAGCTCCCATATAGGGCCGCACCACTGGCAATCTCTCTTACCGCAGCCGCACTCGAGGGCTTTAAGAGCGCTGACACGTTTTACCGGTATCTCATCACCGGGGAAGTTGTACTCGCTGAGTAGCTCTCTGACCTCAATCTCAACCAGTTCAAGGAGTTCCTCGTCTTCCATGGCATCTACTTTATTAAGGGCGACAACGATACTTGGCACCTCTACCTGGCGTGCCAGAAGGATATGCTCTCTGGTCTGAGGCATCACGCCGTCATCGGCGGCAACCACCAGTATCGCACCGTCCATCTGGGCAGCGCCCGTAATCATATTCTTGATAAAGTCGGCATGGCCAGGGCAGTCGATATGAGCGTAGTGTCGCTTCTCGGTCTCGTATTCCACGTGGGCTATGGCGATTGTCAGCCCTCTTGCCTTTTCCTCGGGGGCGTTATCGATGCTATCAAAGGAGCGGTATCCGGTGGCACCTGTTTTTGACAGCACCAGAGTTATCGCCGATGTCAGGGTTGTTTTACCGTGGTCGACGTGACCGATGGTACCCACGTTGCAGTGTGGTTTGGTGCGCTCGTATTTCTGTTTAGCCATAATATCCTCCCTCTACTCTGAGCCCACAACCAGATTCGAACTGGTGACCCCGTTCTTACCAAGAACGTGCTC
>CAZCMK010000030.1:0-22881 GCA_964499775.1 uncultured Dehalococcoidales bacterium
AGTATAAAAGCTATATTTACTCCGGTAAATCGTATAAACCTGTGGAATGTGAAAGAGTTTAATCTTGACAATTTGGCGGAATAAGACTAGACTAACCCACGATACATACAGAGAATGGTAATCACACAGGTAGAAGCATAACACGTTATTATATAGAGCATTAGAGCCTCTTTAGAGGGTTGTGCAGTGCTCTTTTTGTACCTTAAAAAGTCCCCTTGAGTTTGGATTCAGATAAAATCTCTAAAAATCAGGTGAAGAAGACAAAGAGTGTATGTAAATGAAATAAACATATGGAGTTGCTCCTGCCGTATGTAATAACGTTCATTGTGGCGGAGTTTCCTGAGGAGGTGGTGCCTTTAAACTATAAACCGGAGAGTTTTCTAAAACTATGGTAAGTGATAGGAAAAACGAACGAGATAGATAAGAAATAATCATTTTCTGATAAGGAGGTTAATAACAGTTATGGCAAAAAAGATTGTATGGCTGGTACTAAGCTGCCTGATGGTGCTTTCACTGGTAATGGCGTCCTGTGGCACTGAAGAAACGACCACCGGAACTGTAACAGAAGAAGGAACAGGGCAGACGGTATCGGTAGGGGAGGAAGAAGAGGCAGCAGTCGAAGAGGAAGAGGAAGCTGTAGCAGCAGGTCCTGAAGTCCCGCAATACGGTGGTACGCTTTCTGTTGTCTATGGCATGGACATCATGGGTTTTGATGAATTGACTGCTCCTGATTACTGGGATGTTGCCGGGCATCTGACGCACGATGAGTTGCTTGAAGGTGACTGGGCGAAAGGCCCGGCCGGCACCGGTCAATTCAGCTGGGCGACAAACGACGTTTACCGCTGGGACAGTAAGTCCGGCGCCCTGGCTGAGAGCTTCGAGATAGTCGAACCAGGGCATGTCAAACTCAATATCCGCCATGGTGTCCACTATGGACTGAATATGGACAACGAGGCGAGCCGTCTGGTCAACGGCAGGGAAATGACCGGTGATGACGTTTACTGGAATATCGACCGCTGGATCAACGGAGAAGGGTCTCAGGTAGCCCGTTCTGCCCGTACGATGGCTCAGACTATTGAAATAACCCAGACCGATGACTGGACAATCGATTTGACAGTCCCGCTGGACCAGGCTATCTACCTGGCATCCTACCTGGTAGACTGGTGTTCCGTCTATCCGCCTGAGGTGATAGATACCTATGGCAACATGAACGACTGGCAGTTAAGCGTAGGCACCGGTCCATACTTCATAGGCGACTATGTTCGAAGCTCGGTGGTAACTTTCAAACGAAACGAAAACTACTGGCAGATGGACCCGGTTGGTACCGGAATGGGAAACAGGCTGCCCTATGTAGAAACTGTCAAATATCTGATAATCAGTGATGCATCCACCATAGAGGCAGCGGTACGAACCGGCCAGGTTGATGTTCAATTCGGCGTATCTCTGGATACTCTCGAGAACCTGACAGGCACCGCCCCGGACCTGGTTGTTTCCAAATATATCCCCGCTGCCTCTGCTTCTATAGGCATGCACACTGACAAAGCGGACCTTCCTTTCAGTAAAAAAGAGGTCCGTCAGGCGTTGTCAATGGCTATCGACTATGACACCATTATAGAAGAACTGTACTACGGCGAGGCTCTTTTACCTTCATGGCCGATAACACCTGAACCCGAACTCATGAATACTTACCTTACTCTTGAAGAAGCTTCGGAGACAGTTAGAGAACTATTCTCCTATAATCCCACAAAGGCAAAGCAGCTTCTGACCGATGCCGGATATCCTAACGGCTTTTCGACCAAGATAGTCTGCACGAACGTATCTGTCGATTATCTTTCGATAATCAAGGATATGTGGGAAGAGATAGATGTTGATCTGGAAATCCAGACTGTAGAGGGAGGCGCCTATAACAGCCAGTGGGCTACGAGGAATTATGAGGAGCTGTTCTATACTCTCTGGCCCAGCTCTGGTACCTATATCCGGATGTTAGCCCTTAGCGGTACCGGTGTTGGACAGAACATGAGTTTCCTCAGCGATCCGTTGATCGAAGAAACAAAGACCAAGATGCTGAATGCGTTCGCTGCCGGTGACCAGACTGAAGTGGACAGGCTTTTTAAAGAAATACTACCTTACGTCATGGAGCAAGCCTTTTGTATACAGTCACCGATTCCATATTCACATGTTGTCTGGTGGCCATGGGTCAAAGGCTATCATGGTGAGTATAGCCCGGGTATCTGCAACGAATTCAGATGGGCCAAGTATGTCTGGATTGACCAGGAACTAAAGACATCCATGGGATACTAGTCCTCATACCTGTAATACGGGTAATAGAAAAAGAAGGCAGAAGGTTATAAATCTTCTGCCTTCTTTTTTATTCTATTCGTTATGTACTCTCCTTATATTACTGACGGTTTTTTCTAGGGCATAATATTATGAATATGAAAGCTACTCTTGACAAATGATTCAAACAAGACTAAACTAATCCACATATCAAGTAATTTCAGAAAAAAGAAGAGGTGCTGTAGATGAGTGGCATCAGAACTATTACACCGTAATAGTATTTGATACCACTTTGTGTTTATAATGAGCCGTTTCCTTGGGAAAAATATGTAAAGGAGAAATGAGAGATGGGAAAGAAAATCGTATGGGTTCTGGTTAGCTGTCTTATGGTGTTATCTCTGGTGGTAGCATCTTGCGGCGGAGGAGAGGAAGAAGTAGTCGAAGAAGAAGGAGCGGTAACTCCGGAGACGCCTAAAGTCGGTGGTACGCTCGTAGCTTCAGGGGGAGATTTCGGACCTATCGACCCGACTACATCGCAGGCAATCAGAATCGGACACATGCAGTACACCAGCAATGAACTTATCCAGGGTGACTGGACCAAAGGTCCGCATGGTACCCATGAAACTAATCATGACTGGGGTTTCCTGGGTGACATAACTTTGCTGTCCGGCGAACTGGCTGAAAGCTGGGAATTTCCGGATAATGAGACTATCATCTTCAATCTTCACGAAGGGATATATTACCAGGACAGGGCGCCGGCAAACGGCCGGGAATTAACCGCAGACGATGTTGTCTGGAATATACACATGCAATTCAATTACGGGGGACTCTGGAACAGCATGACGTATCCACCGGATGAGCCGGCTGAGGTAGCCGACAGAATGCTGCCGGGAGACCCGAGACGGCCAACGAAGGTGACGGCGCTTGACAGGTATACGGTAGAAATAAAAGTCCCGGCGGATTCGCAGGCAATAATGTTCCTTGAAATCGGTGACAATCTTTATACCAATCCACCCGAGTGCTGGACGGAGGATGACGGTTGGCAGGACTGGTCAGAGGTTGTTGGCTCAGGTCCTTTCCTGCTGGCTGATTACGTTGTCGGCAGCTCGATAACCTATACCAAACACCCCAAATATTTCGAGTATGACCCATTTCACACCGATTACCGGATGCCCTATATCGACAAACTCAAGCTACTCATCATACCTGACAGGTCCAGCCTGCTGGCTGCCTTCCGGACAGGTCAGGTTGACGTGTTGCGAGGTTTTGGTTCTGCAACCATCGAAGAAGCAGAAGACGTTATAACACGATGCCCTGATGTACAGTGGACAACGAGGTTGACCAATGGTAGTATCGCCGCTGGCAGAATGGACAAACCGGAGCTTCCTTTCGATGACCTCAGAGTACGGCAGGCGATGAACCTGGCGGTTAATCAGCAAGAAATACTGGATGATTACCTCGACGGTAAAGGCGCTATGTTAGGCTACCCCTATCTTCCCACCCCGGAGTACAGTAAATTCTATACTCCGCTGGATGAGATGCCCGAGGAAGTCCAGATGCTGTTCGAATATGACCCGGACAGGGCTAAAGTTCTCCTGACAGAAGCCGGGTATCCTGATGGCTTCACGACTACAATCGATTGCTCATCTGCCTCCACTGATGAGTTATCCATACTCAAGGCTTACCTGGAAAAGGTGGGTATCGTCCTGGAGCTTCAACCCCTGGAAGCCGGTGCCTGGTTTGGTATGTGGGCAGCAAGGTCGTATGAAGAGATGTTCTATGGTCCACTTACCGGACTCTGGGCTCCTTTCGAACAACTCTGTACTAAAAAGGATGTATACTCCAACATAGCTTATATAGACGACCCATACTATGTGGAAGTGGGCGAGGTTATCGCTCGGGACATAGTAACAGACCCGGAAAACTACTTCAAGACGATGAAAGAGGAAGGTGTCTACGAACTTGCCTCAGCCTGGGGAATCTGGATGCCGGCTCGATATTCATATAACATGTGGTGGCCATGGCTCCAGAACTACAAAGGAGTGAACTGGGCAGGCTGGGCTAATACCGAAGACCTGTACAAGTATTTCTGGGTTGATGAAGACATGAAAGAATCCATGGGATACTAGTTAAAGCCATTTCGTAGTTACATAAACACTGAAAATGGGAGAGGGGTATACCCCTCTCCCATTTTACTATGTATCAAAAAATGCCGGTATTTACGAACCTTCTCGATTTGTTATCAATCTTATTCCGTGGCTTTTAGCCAGGTAGTGCCATATCCACTCAGCCATTACTTTGTAGCGGTTCCTGAACCCGATAAGCACGGCGATATGCACAACAGCCCAGACTATCCAGGCGATTATACCGGATATTTTGATGTTGTGAACCTCCAGAACCGCTTTGGCGCGGCCTATTGTTGCCAGATTACCTTTATCAAAGAATTCAAACGGCTTTCTTTGTCCGGCGGGGATTTCATCTTTGATTATTTTAGCCACGTATCTGCCTTGCTGGGTAGCCGCCGGCGCAACGGCGGGTAAAGGTTGGCTGTTTCTCAGGAAAGCCGCTGCGTCACCGATAACGAATATTTCAGGATGAGCTTTTACGCTGCAATCGGTGTCAACCAGCACCCGCCCCATTCTATCGGTCTCGGTATTCAGTGATTCCATTAAGGATGATATTTTAACTCCTGCCGCCCACACTATATTAGCCGTTTCTATAAGCCCGGACTGTGTCCAGACACCTTTTTCGTCGATGTTCGTTACTTTCGTGTTTAACTGTACGTCTACCCCAATCTGTTCGAGGGCTTTTTTCGCTTTGATACTCATGTCCGGGTTGAACACCGGAAGTATTCTATCGATTGCTTCGATCAGAATAATGCGTGTTTTGGAGGGGTCGATTCTTCTGAAATCCTTAAGCATGGTCTGCTTCGATATTTCTGCCATGGCGCCGGCTATTTCGACGCCTACCGGACCACCTCCGACGACGACAAAGGTCAAGTATTTCTGAATCTCGTTTTCGTCATCGGTAAGCTCGGCTTTTTCGAACGAGAGCAGCATTCCCTCTCTTATTCTCAAAGCATCGGACACGGTTTTCAGACCGGGAGCGAATTCTTCCCACTCATCTTTTCCATAATATGAGGTGATTGAACCGGTAGCGATAATTAAATAATCATAATCATAGTGGTGGTTATTCAGGATAACCTGCTTCTTATCAACATCTATCCGCTCCACTTCTCCGAGAATAACCCGTATATTCTTTTGTTTACGCATTATCCCCCGGATAGGAGCGGCAATATCACCCGGAGAGAGTGCGGCAGTGGCGACCTGATACAGGAGCGGTTGGAAAAGATGATGATTCGTTTTATCTATCAGCGTTATTTCAACATCGGCGTTTTTTAACGCCTTTGCAGCCGTCAGTCCTCCAAACCCGCCGCCTATAATTACAACTTTTTTACTCATGTGTATCCCCGGTCCACCTCCTCTTATCAAAAAAGAGAGTCGGGCAGCTCCGTAATATACCGACTCTCCCTTATTATTTTACTACATTTATGTTCGGGTTTACAATTTGGAAACCGGTTCTTTGACAGACTATTCTGTTAAAAACTAAGATAGAAATATATGGATAAATCGTTCCGTCGCATATCTCCCGAACTGGCAAAACGTATACGACTGATAATGACGGATGTCGACGGCACTTTGCTATCCAGCGGTAGTACCGTAAGTCCGGAGGTTGCGGAAGCTATAACTCTTCTACAGGAAAACCGAATCACCGTAGGTCTTGTATCGGGGAGGACATTACCTTTACTGGAGAATATGGCTCTGGATTTGAAGATTGAAGGACCGATAATTGCCGAGAACGGTGCTGTTGCCAGAATGAGACCTGGAGGTGAGAACATCGACCTGGGTTACTCGCGTAAACCCGCTCTGGAAGCCTTGGAGCGGCTAAAAAAACTGTTTCCCGAGGCTATAGTAGAAAGAGAAGACAATAAAGACAGAATAGTCGATGTGGTTTTCTTTTCGCACGGCGTGGCGCCTGATGAATTGAAGAAACATGTCAGTAATATTCAGCTGCTTGATTCCGGCTATATTCTTCACCTTATGCAGGAGGATATCAGCAAGGGGAAGACACTTATGAAACTGCTGAAGGAAATAGACGGCGGCAGCTATTCGGCGGAGGAGGTTATTGTCTTCGGTGATGCCGTAACCGATGTAACGTTGTTTGAGATGTTTCCTAATAGCGTTCTTATCGTTAACCCGGCGCTTCCGGATGGCCAGAGTGAAATCATGCAGGAGCGCGCCAGATTTATAAGTAATCTCCAGTACGGAGAAGGTTTTGCGGAAGTAGCTTTACATATTGTTAATGCCCGTACCGGTAAAGCGTCATAGAAATACAGTGATGTAACTGGTCGCAGACCTGAATTCATCTGCAGGAGTAATAAAGATGAAGTATCGCAAGTTTGGAAAGCTGGACTGGGAAGTATCGGCACTCGGATTCGGGGTGATGCGTCTACCCCAGCTAAACGAGGATATGGGGAATGTTGACGAGCCCGAGTCAATCCGGATGCTTCGGTATGCTATCGATCACGGAGTTAACTACCTCGACTCGGGTTATATGTACCATAACGGTAAGAGTGAGCAGATAATCGCAAAAGCTCTGGAGAAGGGCTATCGCGAGAAGGTAAGAGTCGCAACCAAGCTGCCTGTCCGACTGGTACAATCGGCAGATACATTCGATAATTATCTGAATGAGCAGCTTAAGCGACTTCGGATGGACAAGCTCGATTTCTATCTGCTGCATGGTTTGAACGGGGAAAGCTGGGCTAAAGTCCGGGACTGGGGAATACTGGACTGGGCTGAGAAGAAGATGGCGCAGGGTAAATTCTCTCATTTCGGCTTCTCATTCCATGACGACTATGAAGCTTTCAAGAGCATTGTAGATGCCTACGATAACTGGACGCTGTGCCAGATACAGTATAACTATATGGATGTTGAGAACCAGGCAAGCAGGAAGGGAGTGGAATACGCCGCAGGAAAAGGGATGGCGATTGTCGTCATGGAGCCGCTGAGGGGAGGAAAACTGACTCAGGAACCGCCGGAGACGGTGGCAAAGGTGTGGGAAACTGCAAAGAAGAAGAGAAGCCCGGCTGACTGGGGACTCACCTGGGTATGGAACCAGCCGGAAATCTCTCTGGCTCTCAGTGGTATGAGCACCATGGAGCAGGTGGTTGAAAACGTTGATATAGCGGAACGCTCCGCTCCGGGCATACTTACCGCCGAAGAGCTGGCACTGATAGACCAAGTACGCGAAGCTTACCATAATCTAATACCTATTCCATGCACCGCGTGCAGGTACTGTATGCCCTGTCCGAACGGCGTGGAGATACCGGCTATATTCCAGATATACAACGATGCGATAATGTACGACGACATACAGATGGGGCGGTTCCGCTATCAGATGACGGATATCCTGAAAGAAGAGCAGCGTGCCGACAACTGCGTGGAGTGCAGTGAATGCATGGAAGCCTGCCCGCAGTCCATCGACATCATCGAGTGGTTGAAGAAGGCGCATGAATTGCTGTTACCACAGGGATGAACTGGAATAAAAAGCAGTACCCAGTATTTATCATTACTCGTTAAATACCGGGTTTAGTTTTATATCAGCCTGATTATCTATCCAGCTGTCTGGTTCTTTTAATGGTGAATAAAACCAGAGCGAAGAGCAATGCATCGATACCGATAAGAACGAAAACGTTCAACGCTATGTCAGACCAGCCTGCTGCCTTCTGGCTGATTGCCATAAGCGGTTCAAGCATGTAATACGTGGGGAAAATCCTGCCGACCCACTGCGGTATCTGGGGAAACATATATATTATCCCGGGGCCGAACAAAAGAATACCGCAGCTCTTCCAGATGGCGAAAAGAGTGGAAATATCCTTCATTATCGCGCCGAATATCATACCCAGCTCGACAGCCATAATAGCTCCGAGAGCCAGCACCATAATGAGCAGCAGAGGTTGTGCGCCTAAAGCCTGGTTTATCAACAGGACGATGATTCCCACGAACATGCTGAGGACGAAACCGAGAAGACCTTTTGCCATGAAAACGTCCACCAGGCTCGTCGGGGTTACTACCAGTGCCGTTAAGGTCTTCTTCTCCTTCTCGTCTATCAGCGATGTGGCAGGGATAAAAACGCCGCCGAGAAACACGGCAAACAGCATAATAAGCGGAAGGAGGCGGACATTCCAGGGGATGATTTCCTCTTCGCCGAGGGAGATAGTCTCGATTTCTACCGGGGCTTCCTGAGCCGCCATTTCCCTTATCATGTTTGCCAGAGTTACCAGCAGAACAGTGCGGTCCTTAGCCAGGCTCTCACCCCAGATATAGGCGGTAATCTCCGTCGGTTCTCCTTGCTTAACAGATATGTCAAAACCATCCGGAATAATAATGCCTACGTCCACAGCGCCATCCTCGACTGCCCTTTGTATATCTGAGAGGGCGGTGAACTCTTTATATCTGATGGAATCATATTCTTCGAGCATCACGGAAAGTTGAGAGCCATCTTCATCAAGGACGCCCAGTTTTGGTTTTTCACTGAAGAGGGTTCCGAACAATGCAGAGAGCGCAAATGAGATTAGTAAGGGCATAACGATAGCCCAGATAAAGATGAAACCCTTGGTACCCTGAAACAGCTCTTTCCTGAAGAGAATGCCTATACGTCTTGGATTCATAAAGCTCTCCTCCTGATGCCAAGGATTCCAATCCAGAACACGACGGCGTCAAATATCAGGAGTATCACCAGGTTAAGCCAGATATCTCCCCATCCTGCCCCGAAGCTGGCAACTCTGTGCACCGTATCGACAAGGTAATAAGAGGGCACGTATGTAATCCAGCCCGTAACGGCGCCCGGAAACATCACGCCGAAGCCGGGGATAGCCATCAGGATGAAAATTATCATGCCCCAGGCGAGCACGGACATAAAATCTTTAGCCAGTGAACCGATAAGGAAACCCAGTGCTGCTGCCATCATGGAACCGAGCAACAACGCCAGCAGTATTATCACAGGCTGGTTGTTCAATCCGCCGACGATTGCCATGAAGAACACAGCCTGGATAAAAGCGAATCCGACACCGAATATTCCCTTACCGGTAAATAAATCCCTCGACGACATCGGTGTTACCAGGAGTGCCCGGACAGTCCCCTTGGACAGCTCTTCAGCAATAAGATTGGCAAGCCCGAAGGTCTCGAACAATATAAGGTATATCGCCAGCATGGGACGGAGCCGGTCACGCGGAGGTATCTGCATACCTGCCATATCGGTACCCAGGACTTCTTCTTTGATATCGACGGTAAGTGGCTGCCCTGCCTGCTGGTAGGCGAGTTCCTTAATTATCACAACAACGCTGTCTTTGATTTCTTCAGGTACATCCGAAGCGATATACAGCTTGATATCCGGCACCTGTCCCGCAATCAGCGTTTCCAGAGCGTCGGACGGCAGTGCAATGCCGGCTACGTAATCGCCATCGATAACGGCCTCTTTGAGCCTTTCTTCGGATTCGACCGTGGTGAGTACAAGTCCTTCGGCCTGGACCTGCTCAAAGGCGGGAATGTTTACAGGTGCGTATAGACCGATTTCAAGGCTCTCGTCAATCGTTTTCGGCATCACAAAATAGAAGACGATATATAAAACCAGACCCAGAATCGTCACGATACCGATAAACCGGTTCCTGAAAAATAAGAAAAAATCTTTATAGACGAGCGCCTTGATAATACCCCAGTTCATTCAATGAGCCCCCGTCCGGTAATGATTATAAAGATATCCTCGAGAGTGGCTTCTTCGCTGTGGACCGTTATCACATTCTCTTCGCTGAAAAGCTGCTGTATGGTTTGCGGAGTCTCCGGCGTATCCAGTATTATTTCCCGGTCTTCGAGCCCGCCGGTTTTAGAGGAAATTTTGGCTTTCAAAGCGCGTTTCCCGTACTGCTGCTTCAGATTGAGTGGCGTATCGATGGCTACTATTTTACCCTGGTTCATGAAAGCTACATGGTCGGATATTTTATCAGCCTCCAGCATGTCATGCGTGGTCAGAAACACCGTGGCGCCGCGGTCACGCTCTTCTAGAATAATATCGAGGATGGCATCCGAGGATGTCGGGTCCAGTCCGGCGGTGGGTTCGTCCAGGAAAAGTACTTTTGGCCGGTTGACCAGTGACCTGGCTACCATGAGGCGCTGTTTCATGCCTTTGGAGTAGGTCTCTACCCTGTCTTTACCGCGTCCGGCAAGGCCGACCTTTTCCAGCAGGGAATCGGGATTAAAGTCCTTGATTCCGAACAGCCTGGCGAACAGGTTGAGGTTTTCCCGGGCGCTCATCTTCTCGTAAAGATTCGTCGTTTCAAAGCAGACGCCGATATCTCCCTGTACTTTTTCGACGTTTCTGGCAACATCCATGCCGAGAAGCGTCGCCTTTCCTTCTTTCGGTTTGAGCTGTCCGGTGAGCATTTTGACGGTGGTTGTCTTACCGGCGCCGTTGGGGCCCAGGAACCCCAGGATTTCGCCTTCGGCTATACTGAAATCAATGTGGTCGACAGCCACCAGGTTACCGTACATATAGGTCAGGTTCTCGGCAACAATCGCATTTCCTGCCATACCAGCTCCTTTCTTCACTTCTTTCTTTCTGCAGCCAATTTTTACTTTCAGCTAAAGAAATTAATCCATAATAATTAACACATATAAATATATGGACGCAACGTTTATGCGTGTCTGTCCTGGTGTGTTTTTAAGTTACATAAAATGTAATATATGTACATTTATATTACATATATTATAATAAGTGCTTGACTTTGTCAATATATTTTTGATATAATTTATAAAAATATTTCAAAATTACACGAAATTATCAGGGGAAGAGTAGTGAACGGTTTCGAGCGGAGGAAAGAGCAGAAAAAGGAGAGTATCAGGCGGGCGGCGCTGGAACTTTTCATGTTATACGGCTTTAAAAAGGTCAGTATAAATGATATTGCTGGTAAAGCCGGTGTTTCTCCCGTTACCATTTATAATCACTTCGGTAGCAAAGATGAGCTGGTGCGCGAGGTGGTAAAGATGCAGTTATTTGAGATGATGGAGAAATACCGCGCTATCATTAATGGAGAGGGGAGTTTCCCTGAAAAACTGGAGACAATCGTTTTTGACAAAACGGAAATAGCCTCCGGTTTCCGGGGTGAACTGGCGACGGTGGTATTGAGAGATGACCCGGAAATGAAACGGTTTGTCGATGAAGAAGTGATGCAGACCAGCACCAGGATGACTCTCGATTTGTTCGAGGAAGGGAAAAAGGAGGGGTATGTAAGTTCAGAACTATCCCAAGAGACCCTTGTTATATTTCTCGAACTATTTCGTAACGGTATAGCCGCCAGCACCAGATTGTTTGAGAACATGGAGTCGTATCCCAGGCTGGTTCGTGAGTTGAATCAGCTGATTCTCTATGGGCTGATAGGAAATAAAAAGCCTTCATCATAATCTTTCCTGGCTTGCATAATTAGCTTCACTAGCCTCAAATTGTCAATCGATTGTTATTTCAAATATACTCCTTTATAATTGTTGGTACTATTAACGAGAATCTTGTTCATTGGTATATCTGAAGTCCGATTATGGTAACGGCGCTTAAGCCTGCGATATCACACTTGAAAGGATACCGTTATTAACAAGCCGAAACAAAGGTCGTTCTTTTTCACATCTCTTCCTTTCTTTATCGCTGCACATTGCGTACATCACCTGTTGACGGCATTGCCGATGCCTCTCCTGGTATTTATCCGGAAAGAATTTAACCTGAGTTATACCCGAGCCTCGTTCGTTACCTCTGCTTTCGGTTTAGCGAACGGTGCCGGTCAGCTTCCGGCAGGCTTACTGGCTGACAGGATAGGTCCGCGATATTTAATTACGGTGGGTATCGTCGGAGTGGCGATAGCCGGGGTGTTGGTCGGGTTATCCAAGACCTATATTATGCTGCTTGTATTCCTGGTGATTATGGGACTGCTTGCCGGCGGCTATCACCCGGCGGCAACACCAATGATTTCAGAATCGATACCACCGCAGAAAAGAGGAAGGGCACTGGGATTTCACTTAATCGGTGGTAATGCCAGCTTTTTCCTGGGTCCGATTATCGCCGGAGCTACCGCCGGTATCTGGGGATGGCGAGGCTCGTTTCTCTGGCTGGCTTTGCCTACCGCCGTATTCGGGATATGGTTTTTCTGGTACCTGAAACGATTTTCCAGGGGAAGCCAGGCTGAGGTATCCGGAAAAACAGCGTATGAAGAGGAGCCTCCTGCACCCGGTAACGTACGCCGTCTGGTAGCGTTTCTGGCTATGACTGTGCTCGGCGGTGGAGCCGGAATGTCCATAATGACGTTTATTCCTCTCTATGCCCGTGACATACTGGGAGCCAGTGAGACAACGGCAGCTTCTCTGCTATCCATCGTTTTCTTTTCCGGACTCTGGGCGGGACCTGTCGGAGGCTATATTTCGGACCGTGTAGGAAGAGTGCCGATAATTATAGTTACCAGCCTTATCAGCGGTGTTCTTGTTTACGGTCTGCAATTTCCTTCGCTGGGATTTGCCTTCTATGCCATTTTATTTATTATGGGCATAAACAATGCATTCCGTATGCCGGTATCGGAAGTTTTTATCATGGGCCAGACAACGTCGCGCCGCCGTTCAACGATATACGGAGTTTATTATTTCACCATGCAGTATACCGGTGCCGTGTTTGCACCGATAATGGGGTATATTGTTGATAACTGGGGATTCACCAACTGCTTTACTATCGCCAGTGTCACTGCTGTGGTGGTGACTCTGATTTGTGCACCTTTCCTGAGAGGAAGCAGGGAATAATTCTTCAGGCGCGGGTGAAAACGCATAAAAAAACATACATAGACCGGATATACCAAGTCTATGTATGTTTTTTATCCCTGAACGGTATTATGAGTTTAGTTTCATTTTATTGTAGCAATCGCTGCAATATACCGGTCGGTCTTCACGAGGCTCGAAAGGAACTTCGGTATCGCAGCCGCACTGAGCGCATACCACAGGGTACATTTTACGTGGTGCCCTGTACCCGCCATATCCGCTATCACCGTATCGTTGCGTCTTCCTTGCTCTCCGGCAATCGGGACATCTTTTGGGCTCGTTCTGGAAGCCACGAGAAGCGTAGAACTCCTGCTCTCCGGCGGTGAAGGTGAATTCCTGTCCGCAATCGGAGCAGTGGAGTACCTTGTCCTCAAAACTCAATGGATGACCTCCTCTCTTCTAATATTTGTTTAGAGTCTTGGCCATCCAATACCTTGGAGAATTGAAAGGATATAACTGAGTATTTGACAACCTGATACTAAACCTTCACTTTATTATATTCGAAAATATCTTAGTATGCAATATCTCCCTTAATATTCATGCAAAGAACAGGTTTATGAATATTCGGGAAAGTGGTATGAGGATGCAGACTTTCATGTATGCTAGTCCAGTTCACCCTGGGAAGCAGCCCTGGAAATTATCGCCATAGAAAAAATATCTTTACCGCGGGAAGTTACTCCGGCATGACTGTAAATGATATCTTCTATCACGATATTATCGGGCTGGGTTTTCAGCCAGGAGTTCACTCCTTCCTGAAAATCCTGAACATCCGAATTATACTCGCTGCTGGTGAATACCACGACCTCGGTATTAACTGCTTTAATTGGCTTGCTGTACATCTGATACCTCCCGATTATATTTAGTACCCGGTAAAAACTGAGT
This sequence comes from uncultured Dehalococcoidales bacterium, assembly GCA_964499775.1. Lineage (GTDB taxonomy): Bacteria > Chloroflexota > Dehalococcoidia > Dehalococcoidales > UBA2162 > MGML01. The sequence goes on from CAZCMK010000030.1 coordinate 14,061, forward strand.
TTAATTTTTCCATGTAATATTGTCAAGTCAGGGTGTTTATAGGTTCTACTTAATCTTAGTTGGTAAAAAAACAATGTCATTCCCGCCCGCCGTGGCGGGCGGGAATCTATCTCATCGATGCAATAGACCCCTGCTTTCGCAGGGGTGACAACAACCAAGATTGAGCAATAAGTGTGTATAGGTATCCTTCTATTTTGGTTGATATTTACCCAACCCCCTGCCTGCCGAAGTCTCACGCCTACCATAGTCCGCCTAAGGCGGACGGCGGGCAGGACTTAATCCCCCTCTCTCTACTAACTTCCCCCTTAAGCCAGAAGAATTCCTCTTTCTTTCAATGGTTAAGTCTGGAGAGGGGTTCATCCTGAAGGGTCAGGGGTGAGGTAGATAAGTACAAATCAATTTTTAAGGATGAACATATATCTATCTTATATAGTCATCAATCGTAAGGGCAACAACTTATCATAATTGACTTGTTAGGCTGGAAATGATAGAGTTTGACCGATTTTAATATAAATCGTTCAAGTTTCCAAATAATCCAGTTAATACTACAGGGATAAAACGTGCGATAGACCGGATTATAGAAAGGGGGTTAAAGACGCGAGAAAATAAAAACGAATATCATGATAAAGAAGAGATTATGCGTATAAAAACTGGAGGTAAAAAAGTATGACGGCAGAGTATTGGAAATGGCCGGAAAGTGAGTGGGCTTCAAAAGAAGTTGACTGTAAAAAAGCCTCCATTATCGTCGCCGGAGTCGACGTAGGAGCGATAAGCTCCAAAGCAGCGATAATGTGTGACGGTGAGCTGGCGGCATATAGCGTTGTATACAATGATTCAGATAGCGAAACGTGTGCTCAGAAAGCACTGGATAAGGCTCTAAAAGCAGCCGGTATAGAGAAGAGTGATGTAAAGAAAATAGTGAGTACCGGTTATGGTAGAGCAAACACTTCCTTTGCCGATAAAACGGCAACAGAGTTATCCTGTCATGCCCGGGGAGCGCAGTATATATACGGGCCGTCGGTGAGAACGTTACTGGATGTAGGCGGACAGGATACGAAGGCAATGAGCATAGACCAGTACGGAAATGTAACCGCTTTTATAATGAATGATAAGTGTGCGGCGGGTACAGGCAGAGGCATAGAGACGTTTGCGGATATGGTATCGGTCCCTATACAGGATATAGGCGAACTGTCTATGGACGTGGAAGAAGACCCCGAGCCGGTCAGCAGCACCTGTATAACCTATGCCAACAGTATGGCTGCACAACTGATGCGGAAAGAGGAGAAGAACAGAGTACTGGCGGCGTATTGTTTCAGTGTAGCCTGGAGAGATTACATCCTTCTTATGCGCCTGGCTAATCAATCAGGTAATGGCAAGGTGGAAGAAGACCTGGCGTTGACCGGAGGCGTGGTAAAGAACACCGGGATAGCCAGCAGGCTGGAAAGAGAACTCGGTATAAAAGCATTACCCGTGATGAAAGGTGACCCTCAGGCAGCCGGAGCGATAGGAGCTGCAATCCTGGCCGCTGATATGGCAGCCTCCGGCAACTAATAGTTAAACGAGAATACTAAGGAGAGAGAAGAATATGGAAAGGTTTCGAAAACTGCTGGAGGACCCGCACAGGTATGCCAAGGAATGGAAAGAAAAGACCGGTGGCAGGGTGATAGGATATTTTTCCCACTACTTTCCTGAAGAGATTGCCTACGCAGCGGGAATCCTTCCGGTCAGCATCTTCAGCAAACCCGACATTGAAGGAATAAGCCAGCGTTACCTGTATAGCGCTTTTTGCCCGTACTCACTGGGTGTTTTAGCCCAGGGACTGAAAGGCGAATATGATTACCTTGACGGAATCGTTCACGTGGAAAGCTGCATGCCGATACGAGGGGCAGTTGCCAACTGGTGGGACCGGTTACCCGTATCTTTTAAACACTACATCGCAATGCCTTCACAACTGGATGAACCCAGCGCTAAAGACCTGATGTATTCAGAATTAACAGCATTCAAAAGGTATATAGAAGACTGGACAGGAAAGGCTATCACGGAAAAAGATCTGGATCATGCCATAGAGGTATATAACACCAACCGTACCCTGATGAGGCAAGTATACGAACTCAGACGGCTCGATAATCCTGTTGTATCAGGGATGGAAGCTATGGAAATGGTGTTGACCAGCCAGATAATAGACAAGGAAGAGCATAACAAACTCCTCAAAGAAGCTTTAAACGAAATATCGCAGCGTGGCGATACGGAGAATACGGGTCCGCGATTGATGCTGCTCGGTAGCGAAATCAGCGATACCAGCCTTGTCGAGTTGATAGAATCGGCGGGAGCAGTCATTGTTATCGATGCACTCTGTAACGGACGTAATTATTTCTGGAATAACGTTTTGCCTATGGATGACCGTATGCTGGCTCTGGCTTTCAGGTATCTGGATAAACCACGCAGCCCGGTCAAGGACGAGTCATACCGCCGCAGAGTTAATGAAATCGTAGCAACGGCGATAGACTATAACGTTCAGGGAGTCGTTTATGCAATCCACAGGTTCTGCATTCCTCATCAGCAGGACCGCCCTCCCATCGAAAAAGCGTTCAAACAAAGGGTTATCCCTCTCCATGCTATTGAATATGACGGCACCATCCCTGAGGGAGAATACCTGACCCGAATAGAAGCCTTTATCGAGATTATAAACATACCGACGAGTGTAAAGGTATGATGAGTATAATCAATCACACCCGGAGAGAATTTACTGAGGAGGTGTTTAATTGTTAATACAAAAAGCAGCGCAGAAATGGGAAACAAGACCTCTTGAGTTCTGGGCGAAAGCTAAAGAACTAAGGGCAAAGTTTTATCAAGATGAGAAAGGAGCCAAAGAGCAGCGCGTATTTTTGATCGGAGGTGGGGATGGTCCGCAACAGGGACTTGGTCCCGGTTTTGGAAATCTCCATTTTGTGCATCCTCATCCTGAGGCTGCCAGTATGGCTAATACCAGTGACTCGTATTCCCGGGAGTGCCGCGGGGCTACCGAGGCATGTGGGTACGGCCGTAATCTCTGCGGTTATCAGCTTGACTATATCGGAGCTCTTCTAACCAATAAACACTTCTCGGGCGGAGAGATGCCGCGACGCGACCTGGTGGCGCAGGGTAACGACCTCTGTGCCATGTTCCCGAAGCTGGGTCAGCTTGAAGCCGAGTTCTGGGATGTCCCTGACCATCACACGGACGCAACCGGATATTATGGTGATTGGGACGAAGAGAGGAGTAAAGCTACCGCAAAATTAATGGCTGACCAGTATCTGGGAACAATAGAATGGCTTGAAAAAGCTACCGGCACAGAGTTCAACGTTGAAGCCCAGATAGAATCAATGAAAAGGCAGCGTCATACCCAGGCACTACGCGGAGAAGTAATAGAAATGCTGACTCATGTACCATGCCCGCTTGATCAAAAGTCGGCGTATTCCGTTCTCGTCCTCGGCAGTCTGGTAGGTACTGATCCAGTTGAAACGGAAAAACTGTGGGTAATGATTAGAGATGAAATGCAGTGGCGTGTGGATAACAACATCGCCGGAGTTGCGAACGAAAGATACCGCTGGACGGAAAATGAACCGCCGCCGTGGTTTTTCCTTAAATACTACCGGTACATGGAAGAATACGGCGCGGTATGTATCCAGACCTTTTACCATGGAGTACGCCTGGTAGAGCAGCCTGACGGAACGTGGAAAGCACCGAAGATGCCCGAGGTAAGAGAAGATGCAATAAAAATCAAGACCAAGGAAGATTTTGCCCGGGCTCAGACCGGGATGATGGGAATGGGCGGCAGACGCAGCAGTGGCTGGGGGGGACACGGCCCTATGCCCGGAGAGTACTATCAAAACCTCATGAATGCGGTAAAAGCATTTAAATGTGACGGGGTTATCCTTCCGCTGCATCGTGCCGGAATCGGCTGCGTTTTCAGCATGAGAGCAGCCGGCATGAAGCTGATGGAACAGGGTATTCCGGTTATGCACTACGAAACGTCTCATCCGGGCGACAGGACGGATTTCGATGAATTACGCATGCTCGACCAACTTGATACATTCATGGAGATGCAGGGTTTGAGGAAGCTGGTAGACTAGGGTCGCAGTATCATTAATATTTAAGGAGGCAAATATGGTAACTGCCGGAATAGATGTTGGAGTAAAGACAGTCAAGGCAGTAATTGTAAAAGATAACGAGATAGTGGCGAGTGGCATAGCTTCCTCGGACGGATTCGAGCGCGCTAAAGCGGCCGAGCAGCTCTATAACCAGGTCCTGCAGCAGGCCGGAATTTCGGCGTCGGACGTGGATTATGTTATAGCTACCGGTAGCGGTAAGATGGATGTGAGCTTTGCCAACAATAACGTCGTCGAGCCGGTGGCGGATGTCGAAGGCGCTTTGAGATTATGCCCCTCGGCAAAGACGTTGATAGAGATGGGCGCGGAACAGGTAAGGGTAGCGAAGTTTGATGAGACAGGAAAGGTGGCGAACTACACCCTGAACCAGATGTGCGGTGCGGGACTGGGCATGTTTGCCGAGTCGATGGCGAGAGCGCTGGGAGTGACACTGGACGAGCTGAACGAAATGGCGTTACGCTCGAAGGGCGCCGAACCGATAAATGCCGAGTGCGGCGTTTACGCCGGTCTGGATGTCGTCTCTCTCATCCATAATAATACGCCTAAAGAAGATATTGCCCGGGCAGTGATTGACGCCATTGCCACCAAGGTTAAAGCTACGGCGAATCTGACGAACATAGACGATGACAACATCGTTTTGCTGGGCGGCGTGGCGAAGAATAAAGGGGTTGTCGATGCTCTAAACAGGAAACTTGGGGTAGAGTGTATGATACCGGAGCAACCGGAGATGGCGGGCGCTCTCGGTGCCGCTCTTATCGGAGCCCGTGAAGTTCAATAGGGGAAGTAGTTACACCCGAAAATAAAAAAGGCTCGCTGTGGCGAGCCTTTTTTACATAACGTAATTCGTTGTCTACTCGTCTTCCTTAATGCCGGCGAGTTTCTTGGCAAACTTCTTCTTTTCCTCGATATCGTAGTTACGTAATATGGCCATGCGGTGCGTCTCAGGAGAGCCGGCACCGTGGATGTTGGATACGATATCTCTGCTCTCAAAAGCAAGCTTCTCAATCAGCCGGAAAATCCGGATCCTATCCGCTGTGGATACACCTTCGGCACCCTTCAGGTATTTATCAAGCAGCGGGCCTATTTCAGGGTTCTGAAAATCTTTATCAGAGGGAACATCGGCTACCATGCCACCGGCTATCTCAATCATCATACGGATGACTTCCGCAAGGTCCTTGCCTTCAAACAGTTTGGACGTGTTGGCTAATACCGGGTCGACGATATAGATGCCGGATGGTGTCTCCGTAGATTCGACTGAAGCGGCTATGGAACATCCGTAAATAGCTTCCGTTATCTTTAACATCTCGGCGAGCTTATTGTTTATGTGAGATACCCTGGTTAAACCGTTATAATCGGCAGCGGTAGCAGCGGCACCAATAAAAATATCTCCCACGCCGCATTTACAACCGCCGTGCGAGTGACGGTGGTAGTTACCGAAGTTTCTTACCATGTTCCCCGCATATTCATAGTTGCCATAGAGGAATACCTTATCCCAGGGCACGAAAACATCCTGGAAGAGGATCATCGGGGCGTATTTACTGAATTCTACGTTACCGAGGTCGCAGTCCTGAAGAGCCCTGGCTTCGAGGGTTCCTCTGCCGTAAACATAAATGACACCCTCCGTATCCATCGGGAAAGCGAAGCACGCGGCGTATTCTTTATCTTCTTCACGCATTTCTCTGGTGGGTACCACTATTCCCCAGTGAGCGCAGAGAGAGCCCGTCTGGTGTATTTTAGCACCCCTCACCACTATACCGTCGTTGTTCTTGTCAACTACGTGAAGGTACATATCCGGGTCTGTCTGCTGGGACGGTCTCTTTGACCTGTCGCCTTTAACGTCGGTTACACCACTGAAGAGGACGTAATCATTCTTCTGCATCATCGTTACGAATTCAAGGAGCCTGTCCCAGTAATTTGTGCCGTATTTCTGGTCGCAGTTGTAGGCTTCTATACCTACAGAATTTATGGCATCCATGCCGGTGCAGCGCATATAGCAACCGCCGATATTATGGGAAAGGAACTTTAGCATCCTTACCTTGGTAAGAAGGTCATCCGGGCTTTTGTAGAATTTCAAAAAGCGGCTGACTTCTTCATCGATAAGGTCGGATTTGGTAACCAGTAACTTTCTGCCTTCGGGGTCGTTCTCCATTTCGAACGTTTTAGCTACCGAAGCCGTCATGTGACTGATTAACGGGTGCTCCCACACATTTTCTACCTTTTCACCCAGGATATATGCAGTCGGGTGAAGGTCTTTCAGAGAGTCGTAATATTGGTCTTTCGTCTTTATTGCCACAGCTATCTACCCCTCCTCATATAATGAAATCGCGTCCTGAACGGAACGCAATTCCATTCTAACACTTTTTAGCGAGCCTGTAAAATACCCGGTAAAACAATGATATGGTGATTTGACGACATATGTGTCTTATAGTATTCTATAAAATTAGTAGTTATGAAACTGTACGAATACGAAGGGGCTGAGTTATTCAAACGGGGCAATATTCCGGTACCTGAGTTTGCACTGGCGACCACGCCCGAAGAAGCAAAGCAGCAGGCAGAGGCTATAGGATTGCCTGTTATTCTCAAAGCGCAGGTACTGACCGGAGGCAGATATCTTGCCGGTGGCGTCAAGACTGTACATTCTCTGGACGAAGTACAGCCTACTGCCGAACGCATCCTGAACACAAAAATCAGGGATTTACCGGTAAGACGTGTCATGGTGGCTGCCAGCGTGGAGGTTGCCCGTGAATTTTACCTTGGCGTAACTGTAGACGACTATCGAGGTATGCCTTTAGCCATACTGAGTGCCGAAGGCGGGGTGTCTATCAACAGGATTGCCCAGGAACGGGCTGAATCAGTTGTTTCAAGGCCGGTTTCTATCTCAAGAGGACTTGAGCTTTCGGATACCAGGCAGATGTGCCGTCAGGTAGGACTGAGAGGCAAAGACATGGCGGAAGTGTCTATTATACTAAAATCACTTTACGAAGTGTTCCGTTGCTATGATGCGATAATTGCGGAAATAAATCCGCTGGTGCGGACGAAAAAAGGTGCTTACCTTGCCCTGGACGCCAAGATTGAGATAGACGATTCGAGCCTGTACCGCCATACCGACCTTGACCTTAAAATCGATGAAAGAATTACGAATCCGCTGGAACGTGAAGGGCGTGAGATTGGCGTGAGTTACCTGGAGCTGGATGGTGATATTGCCATAATTGCCAGCGGCGCCGGACTGGGAATGACTTCAATGGACGTTATAAGTCAGAGAATGAGCCCGGCTAACTTCCTTGAGACGGGCGGGGCTATTACCGAAGAGTTGTTATACAAGGTGATGGGTCTTGTCCTGAGGAAAGAAGGCATAAAGGGGTTATTTATCAATGTGTACGGCGGTATCAACCCAATCCATGAAGGCGCCAGGGGAGTTGTCCGTTATATGAAGGAACACGACGTTAACATACCCGTTGTCGCTAAAGCCCTCGGTAATCACCAGGAAGAGACCTGGGAGATTTTCAGGGAGAACGGGGTACACGTTGTCACGGATGTATCTACGGAAAAAGGGGTGGAGATGCTTGCCCGTCTTCTGGAGGGAGGAAGATGAGCATCCTGCTGAGTAAAGATACAAGGGTTCTGGTACAGGGTATTACCGGTAGAGCCGGGAGAGTCCAGACGCAGTGGATGCTTGAATACGGGACGAACATCATTGCCGGGGTAACTCCAGGCAAAGGCGGCGAGGTCATAGAAGGTATCCCTGTATACGATACCGTTGCAGAGGCCGTAGCCGAGCAGGGTGCCGAAGCGTCCGTGTTCTTTGTGCCTGCCCCCGCGGTAAAAGCGGCTGCTATCGAGACTATAGACGCCGGCATAGAACTCCTTGTAGTGGTCACCGAGCATATACCCGTCCATGATGTCATGGAAATAAAAGAATATGCCAGAGGCAAAAAGATACAGATTGTAGGCCCGACCACTCCGGGTGTTATCACTGTGGGTGAAGCCAAGATGGGGATAATGCCGGCAAATATGTTCACGCCGGGGCGTATCGGCCTGATATCCAGAAGCGGTACTCTTTCCTATGAAGTAAGCATAAACCTGGCGGCGGGTGGATTAGGACAGAGCACGGTAATTGGTATGGGAGCTGACCCGGTAGTGTTTACCAGTATGCCTGACCTTCTGAAGCTATTTGACGGAGACCCTGACACCGATATAATTGTAATCGTCGGCGAAGTGGGAGGTATTCAGGAGGAGAAAGCCGCCGAGTTTATTGACCGCTGGGTAACCAAACCGGTAGTTGCTTATATCGCCGGGCTGAACGCACCCCAGGAGAAAAGGATGGGTCACGCCGGCGCCATCATCCGGGGTGACGGAAAAGGTACGCCTCAGAGTAAAATAGCGGCTCTGAGAGAGGTGGGGGTGGATATAGCCAGATACCCCGAACAGGTGGTTGACCTGGTGAAGAAACACCTTGCCCAAAGCTAGAACAAGAAAATCAAGCCACCTGACGGCAATTTTCTATCACAGGTATTGCGATAAACCTGACGATGGTATAATACTACCCATATGGGGCTGTAGCTCAGCCGGGAGAGCGCCTCCTTTGCAAGGAGGAAGTCAGGGGTTCGAGTCCCCTCAGCTCCATTTTTATATAGCGAGTTTTATGTATATATTCCAAAGGGTGAATTGACTGT
>CAZCMK010000031.1:0-21869 GCA_964499775.1 uncultured Dehalococcoidales bacterium
TTTCTTAAGAGGGGCAGTATATTTAAAAATCCCCCTTAGTCCCCCTTTTTCAAAGGGGGAAAACCCTATTACCCGCCTTATTATTTTAATTCGCATAATTACATCTGTCATTGCGAGGGACTATGTCCCTCGCAATGACCACACTACTACACCCACCTCGTCTTCTTACTCCGGCTTTTGGCGGAGGTGAAGGTGGGGAGTTTTTCATCCGCCATGGCGGATTCCACCAGAGCCCAGAAGTTCTCCCTGTCGGCGCCGGTGACCACCGCCTGCTCGTGCGCCTCGGACAGCGCCACCGGGTAACCGTGACCGCGCTGGCACTGGTCGAGGACAAGCCCGTGGGTAAGGTCCAGCAGGCCGTCATCCCTTGCCACCCACTGCGGAATTTCAACCCTGGCTATCTCATCATCCACGTTTATATAGAAGAAGTATATCCAGTGCTCCCCGTAGCGTTTCTCGACCACGGAGGACTGGGTGATGAATGTAGCCGACCTTTCACCAGAGCCTAAAACTTCGGCAAATATATCTCTGTCCCTTATGGCGGAAACAGCATCACACTCCCTTGTTTTACACTCACGGCAGTGCTTATCGGTATCCAGCGGATTATTGGGGCAGACAGCTACTTTCAGGGTGTTGACCACGTCGGTACCGCGGGGCAGGCTGATATAGCTGGCAAGGGCGAGCTTCTTCTCCTTATTCAACTTTTTAAGCCGGCTGAGACAGTCCAGAAAACCCTCGTCCAGCAGTATCTCGCTGACAAACTCCGGGTAAGCCTCCAACCCCCACAGAATCAGGGTGCCGTCGAGGAGCGCCAGAGCCGGACTCCCCGCCGGTAGTTCCTCCGCCAGCTCCGCCAGCCTCCGGCACTCGTCCACGCTGCGCCTTATACCCAGCAGAGCGCCTTCGACCGGCTGTTCACGTCCCTTTGTATCCGGGGAAGCGATAACAAGGTCTTCGTCACCGGCATAGAGGTTGGGCAGACTGTCCAGGAAAGCATCGGGATTACTGCCGTAACGGAGAACGACGCTGCCGATGTTTATCAGGTAGCACCTTGCCGACCGGTGGCGGTCGACGTCGATATGCGAGCCGTCGCTGGCTATAACGGTGAAATCATCCGGAAGGGCTGGAGCTGGATAGTGCCGGGTAAGTCCTTCCGTTAAGTCAGCCACCAGCCAGGTAGTGCGGCTGGCGGCAATCTTCTTCTTCAGGCTATCGATATCGTCGTCCTGGCGGTGTGCCGTATCCAGAGCATGCCGGAGATGCTCCTGCCTCTCACTGAGGCCGGCTTTCAGCCTGATGAGCAGATCCCCGACCTGTGAAGCCACCCTGGTTAAATCTAAAGCCATCTTTCCGGCACCTTTTTTCAGGCACGCCTATCCAGTCCAGATAATCGGGATTACCTTACCGGCGGTTATATAGATTGAGCAGTATTCCATCAGAAAGCGTCCGAATCTATCTCAGGATGCCTTTGACGATTACATCCACCGCCCTGTCCTCATCCAGTCCTCTCGCCATCAGCGTCTCTACCTGTCTCCTGTCAACACTGCCGATTGCTGCCTCGTGAGTTACCTTGGCAGCTTCGTTGGTTACCGAAACCATGGGTATCGCCGTGGCAACCGCCTCGGTACCGTTGACCAGCTCAATACAATCCACATGACCCCGCGAATGGGGGGCGTTACCGTATGTTTCTCCCCTTACTTCAGCTTTCGCCTTATCGCTCAGTACCAGACGGCTTTTCGCCAGGCCTCTGGCTCCTTCCCCGTTCAGATGTATTTTTTCCAGGATTTTTATATCGTCTTCGCCTTTTCCGTAAGCCTTTACGATAAGCTCGGCGACGCTATCTTCCTCACAGAACACCTCGAAATCGTAGTCCATCTTACCCACCAGCCCGTCACTCAGGGCAAAGGTACTCTGCCAGACGCCGCCCTTATTTACCTTAACCCTGGCTTTTAGTATCAGCTCAATGCCGCCGAACTCTCCGTGATAGTGCGTTTCCTTGTAATCGAACCTGGCATTTTGACCAATCTCGATATCGGCATCCATTTTGTGTATCACTTTAACGGCATTGGGAAAGATGCAGTGGGCGATTACGCTTACCTCGCTGTTATCCCCGGCATTCACTTTCAGAACGATTTCCTGAAGTCCCTCCTCCGGAAGGACGCCGAAACAAAGGTGAACGGGTTTTTTTACCTTAACGCCTTCTTCTATCAGGAAACGGATGTCAACGCCGTTTTCCGTCTCTTTCGTCTCCAGCTTGATGCCGCTGACCTCGTCGGCACTCAGTACCCTGTTCTCGTGGACGACAAGTTTGGCAATATCCTTATCAGCCAGAGAGTCCTTATCGCCTCCGGCTTTTTCATAGGCTTCGACCATACCTTCGTATTCTTCCTCAATCGAGCCACTAATCATCGTTTTTACCTTTCTTTATCAGCTCGCTAAGGGCCTCTAACATAGGCTCGTTTATGTGAGCGCAGCTCTGGCAGTTATCCTTGAACCAGGAGCTCATTTCTTCCGGCGGTCCCGTCCTAAGTATCGAACCGGCGCACAGCACGGAAACCCTGTGAGCTATCTCCACCATCTGCTCGCTGTGAGTAATCATCAGAATCGACGAGCCCTGCCTGTTCAGCTCCAGAATGCCGCTGAGCAGAATGGGTAACGAGACGATATCTATACCGGAATCAGGCTCATCCAGTATAGCCAGCCTGGGCTGCATAGCCATTATGGAAGCCAGCTCTATCCTCTTCCTCTCGCCGCCGCTCAGGGTACTATCGATGTCTCTCTCCAGATATCGAAGCGGCTCCATCCCTACCATGTCCAGGCACTCGCTGATTCTCTTAACTCCCGGGTTGTTGCCGCTCAGGCTTAGATAGTCCCTCACCGTAAGCCCTTCTATCCTCGCCGGCTCCTGCCAGGCAAGACTTATACCTTCCTGTGCCCTCTGGGAAACGGATAACCCGCCGATATCCTTCCCCTCGAATATCATCTTTCCCGAGGTAGGTTTGTAGCCATTTACCCCCATTATCAGGTAGGCAAGCGTGGTCTTTCCGGTACCGTTCTCACCCAGGACTCCGTGTATTTCTCCCTTTTTCACCTCCAGGTTCAGTCCGTTGATTATCGTTTTATTGTCCAGCTCTAAAAAGAGCTCATCTACCTGAAGCACTGAATCGCCTCCAATCCACAGTCCGGAGAGCCGCCCGTTGTTCCGCTATTATACGGGCTTCCTCTCCTACCAGTATAATAAAACGGGTCACCGAACTCAAGCAATATACAGGGTTCCTATTTAACCTTTCAACTCCCGTTACGTATCCAGAGACCCAATCTTGCCCGTGTGTTACAATCTAATGGAGGTGGATGTTTGTTTCCGTTACTGTTAACGGTTGTAATAGTTTCACTGTCAGGGGTAATGATTCCCGGACCGATGTTCGCCGTCACGGTGGCGAAAAGCTACCGGTCCCCCTGGTCCGGCACTCTGATGGCAATCGGCCACGTTATAATAGAAATCCCGCTGATACTGCTTATATACTTCGGCTTCGCCCGGTTCTTTGAGAACACCACGGTACGCCTTGTCCTCAGCCTGCTCGGCGGCGTAATGATTATATGGATGGGCATTGCCATGTTTCGCGCTCGTGCCGGAGTGGTCCGTAAAGGAAGCGACCTGAAATACAATGCCCTTACCGCCGGTATACTGACAAGCGGACTGAACCCCTACTTTTTCCTGTGGTGGGCAACCGCCGGCAGCGCCCTGTTGATGAACTTTCTGGATTTCGGCATAACCGGACTGGTGGTGTTTATTCTGGTCCACTGGCTGTGTGACCTTGCCTGGCTTTCCTTCGTTTCGTTCCTGATTTTTAAAACGCAGTCATTCTGGGGCGAGAAAGTCCAGGAATGGATATTCATCGGCTGCAGCCTGGCACTTATGGGGTTCGGGGGCTGGTTCGTCTATTCGGGTATCCGGCTGATGATATAACCTGTTTTTACTCAATCTCGCTCTGCCTTAATTTCAAGGCTGCCCCTGAGACTGCAATCGGAAACGAGACATTCCTCGCACTCCCCTTCGCAGGGCTCGACATGTATGGTCACGCTGGAGCCCGGCAGCTTACCCTCTATATCCTGCTCCAGGTGGTCGCACATCCGGTGCGCTTCTTCAACGCTGGCATTCTTCGGCAGCATCAGATGAAAATCTATAAAACGCTGGCTTCCCGCTTTACGGGTACGCACCTCGTGAAAACCGGCAAGCTGCGCGGTATGCTCCCTTATAGTTGATATTATCATTTCCATTTCTTCTTCGGGCAACCTTGTGTCCATCAGACCGCTTATCGATTTTTTTATGGTGAAAAACGCCGTTACGGCAATCAGTACGGCAACTATCATCGCCACGATGGGGTCGAGCATATTTACTCCCGTAATCCTTACCAGAACCAGCCCGACCAGCACCGCCACCGAGCTCAGGACGTCGGCTGTCATGTCCCGCGCCGTCGCTTCGAGGGCAAGCGAGTCCGTGCTGCGGGCTACCTTAAAGGCATAGCGGGAAATCAGCAGGTTTATCACTATTGCCGCCGCCGTAATCACTATCCCCACCGTCAGCATCTCGACGGCAGCCCCGCCAATCAGGTTCCTGACCGCCTGGTAAAAGATTATGCCGCCGGCGAGGAATATCAGGCAGGCAATAATAGCGCCGGCAATATTCTCCGCTTTACCGTGACCGAAAGCATGCTCCTCATCGGCAGGTTTACCGGAAATCCTGATACCGATATACCCGATAATCGCACCGGACAGGTCGATAACACTGTGGATTGCATCAGCCAGGATTGCGATACTTCCCGTCAGAAAGCTGGCAACTACCTTGATGATAATAAGAGAGCCTATAGCCAGTATAGATAGTATGGAGACGTTTTCTCTGGTAGAGAACACTTTCATATCCTTGAAGGAAAATTCCGGATATAGACTACCTGGCGGTCCTGGTTCTTTCTCCACCCCGCCATACCACCAGCAGTGAGGGAGCGATGAAAAGCGAACTGTATGTACCGGCAATGACACCGATAAGCAGGACTACGGCGAAATTCTGAATAACCGTGCCCACAAAGAGTATCAGGGCAAGCACCACGAACAGCGTCGTCAGGCTCGTATTCAGGGAACGGTTTATGGTCTCAATCAGGCTGTTATTGACCACGGTTCTGAAACCGACCCTGGTATCTCTGGTCAGGTTTTCCCTTATCCTGTCGAAAACCACCACGGTGTTATTAACACTATAGCCTATCACCGCCAGTATGCCGATAACGAATTTCAGGTCTATCTCCCAGCCGAAAATGCCGCCGAAGATGGAAAAGACTCCCAAAGCCACCACGGTATCGTGAATCAGGGCTATTATGGCACAGACGCCGTAATGGAAGGGATGCGGCATCCTGCGGAATGCCCAGGCAATATATAACAGTATGCCTACGGCAGCAACAGCCACGGCGATACCGGCATTCCGGGTCGTTTCCGCAGCCACCATCTCGCTGACATCATCGAACTCTCTAACAGTTAGAGTCTCAAAAACGGAGGTAAGGTCGGTCTCCAGTTCAGTCTTTTCAGCGGAACTCAGACGCGGTAAACGAACCAGAAACTCGTCCTCTCCGACATTTTGAATGATAACATTGGAGTAGCCCAGCCCTGCCAGTTCTTCTTCCAGGTCCTCTTTCTCTACTTCCTGCTCAAAACCGACCGTCATTACCGAACCACTGCTGAACTCCACACCGGCTTTCAGACCCAGTGTCAGCAGGGAGATAACGCAGGCTATCACCACGATGCCGGCTATACTAAAAAACCAGAGCCTTTTTCCTACAATATCAAACATTATTTCCTTCCCAGATGGGGGCTGAACAGCCGTATCCGGCGTGCCAGTGCACTCCCCACGAACAGGCGCAGCAGCGTCCGGGTAACCACGATAGCGGTAAACATACTCGCCACCACACCGATAGCGAGTGTAAGCGCAAAACCCTGGACCGGAGCACTGGCAACAATGCTGCTACCCAGCCAGAAGAGTATAAGACAAACGATCAGGGTGGTTATGTTCCCGTCACGAATCGCCGTCCAGGCACGACTGAAACCTGCCTCGATAGCCGCTCCCAGCGTCCGGCCTTCCCTCAGTTCTTCCTTCATCCTCTCGAAAATGAGCACATTGGCATCCACCGCCATACCTATAGACAGTATAAAACCGCCGATTCCGGCAAGGGTGAGTGTGAAGCCCGGCCAGAGCTTGAACACGGCAAAGACAAGTACGCCGTAAAAGACCAGTGCCAGGCTGGCAAGAAGTCCGGAAATACGGTAGTAAAGGACCATGAAAAGCATCACTACCAGAATGCCAATCAGCCCTGCCTTGACACTCATTCCGACGAAATCGGAGCCCAGTATCGGCGATATTGTCTGGTCATAGATGATTTCCAGGGGTACGGGTAATCGACCGAAGTTTAGCTGGCTTGAAAGGCGGGTAGAATCGGTCAGGCTCAGCCCGGTGATTACTCCCTGGTCAACGATTGTCGACTGTACGGCAGGCGCAACAGGTCTGCCGCTTTCTCCCCGCAGAGCCTCATCGCCATCGAAGATGCCCATCGGTTGTTTACCGACGGAAAGCCGGCTTGTTACCTGCTCCGATATCTCGCTCCCTTCTTCATTCCACTCGAAGTGAAGCTCTATCCTGCCCAGATTGTCCTGGCCGACATATGTATTCGTCTTGAAGTAACGGCTGGTTAAAACTTTTTCTTCATCGTCGATTTCAGCAACAGCGGGTTTCCACTTACCCAGCTCGTTCTCCCACTTAGCCGTCTCGTTCTCTGATACCAGCTCTCCGAACTCCAGCAAGTCGACCCGGGCAAGCCTCTCTTTTTCCTTATCGGTGATGTCCACTCCCGGCAGTTCGATGATAATCCGGTCTTCACCCTGTATCTGTATGAGGGGTTCGGTAACTCCCAGAGGGTTGACTCTGTTCTCGAGGACAGCCTTTGCTCCATCCAGAGCATCGGCACGCTGGTCTGGCTCTATTGCAGAAAGGTCTGCCTGGTAAACGATATGAATACCGCCCTGCAGGTCAAGACCGAGCTGCACTCCCTTCTTCCCGAGAATGCCCTCATCAATGGGCAGAACAACCAGCAGGGCAAGAACGAAGATAACCAATACGATTGTGAAGACCAGCGAGTTTCTTCTTACCATTCTTTTTCTCTACTCTATAAAAGGACGCCGAAAAAACGCTACCCTTTTATCCCTTATCCGTTCTCTCTCTCAGAGGAGCCGGGCGAACCTGCCAGCTTACCGATAAAAGACAATGCCTCTTCCCTGGTGGTTACCTCGCCCGATGCCTGTGCTTCGCGCACCTTTTCCAGGATTTCTCCTATTTCCGGACCGGGACTTATCCCAAAGGTTTTCATTATATCATATCCATCCACTATCTTGGGAGGGGTTATGACATTTTCTTTTTCAAAATGCCGGTTTATCACGTAATCCACCAGCCCGGTATGCTCCCGCCAGCCCGTTAAATCCAGTTCCGGACCTCTGGTAGCCAGGTGGTCGGCAAGGCTGAGATACAAAATATCGAGACCGGTCTCTCCGGTATCCCGGAAGTACCGGTATATAGCCCGGTCGGACGGCATTCCCTCCTGACTCATCTGCATTGGCCGTAGATGGTGCTTGACTTCCGTCTCCACCATCTTAATCTCTTTGCCGCTGAACCTCATCCTCTCCAGTATTTTTGCCGCCAAGGCGGCTCCTTCCACGGCATGCCCCAGGAACCTCATCCGCCCGTTCGTATCGATAGCCCTGGTCTCGGGCTTACAGACGTCATGGAGAAGAGCCGCCAGTTTAAGCAGGACTTTCCTGCTGCTGCCGCTGCTTACTTCCCGGTCGAAGTGCTCGTTAAGAACCGGCGACCAGGGAACGGCTGCCAGGGCTTCTTCTCCGGCGTATTCCCAGGTACCCTGCCCGAGTATAAACTCGACTGCAATCACGGTGGCGATGGAATGCTCGAAGACATCCCAGTAATGCTCCTTCGGCTGCTCTACTCCCTTGCTGTTTGCCAGTTCGGGAAATATTACTGTTAAAAGAAACAATTCATCGAGATAACCAAGTATCCGCCCGGCACCGGGCACGGCTAACAGTCGGAGCATCTCCTCTCTTACTCGTTCACCGGCTACTCCGGACAGCAGGTGGGAATCACGCCGAATCAGCTCCTCGGTATCACTCTCTACTCTGAAACCGAGCTCGGCACCCAGACGTACCGCCCGGAGCAGGCGTACCGCATCCGAGGTAAAAACCTCGTCGCTGACGGCACGGATTACACCATTACCCAGGTCATCCGCACCGTTAAACGGGTCTATAATCTTAATATCGGATATATTTTTATCAACCTGCCTGAGGTCGACCGCCATTGCGTCGATAGTAAAGTCACGCCGTGCCAGGTCCTCCTCGATACCGCCGGAAAACATGGAGAAATCGATTTCCTGCCGGCCACCGGACATGGATTTCTCATTACCGGTAAATATAACCCTTGCTACTTTATTTATATCGTCCAGCGGGACGTACTTCCCACCAAAAGCATCGGCCACCAGTGAGGCAATTTCCAGAGCATCGGCAGCCACGGCGATATCAACGTCAGCCGTTCTCCTGCCCAGAAGCACATCACGAATAAATCCGCCGACTATATAAGACTCTATATCACGCTCAGCGAGATAATTCCTTACCTTGCCCAATAGCTTCCAGATTCCCGGGTCATATAAATTTTTGAAAGGATTCTTCAAATCCGGCTTCCTGAAACTCATTTTTAAAATCCTGTCTTTTTTTCCGTACTCAAAAACTATACTATCACCCAGCCTAATTATCAACAAAAACGTATAATACTTGACAAATGTCATTATTCTGGCTATAATACCGCCATATGTCACCAGGATAGTAACATGATTGTTAAGACAAGGATTTTTGAGCTATGTGACGACCACTATAAAAACCTTTCTGAGATGGCAGCGGTCATGGGCATATCCGTAAGCCAGATTTACCGTGTCCGGGAAGGCAAACGCCAGATAAACCAGAAATTCATCGTAGGAGCAATGAGAGCCTTCCCCAACCACAAACTCGGTGAGTTGTTCTACCTTGCTCCTGATTTGCCAGCTGTCACACACAAAAGTCGGTACAGGCAGACAGCGGCGCACCTCACAGGGAGATAAATACGGACACCGAGGAATATCTCCGCCTGTGCAGCAATACTTTTACCACCTGGAAACCGGAGGGTTCATATCAGTAAAAGGAGGTCCATACACTAAATACAGGATAAATAAGCATCCCTGTCCCGGGGGTAAATTAACCTTAGAAGGTTAATTTACCCCTTGTCTTTTTCGGATTTAGATGATATACTGATAAGCGCTGTTGTTCAATTCAAGGGGGATAATAGTTGCTGTCTAACTACGGTTATATCGGACTGTATATTATCTTTACAGTATGTTTCGCTTTTATAATAGTTATTATCCCCATTATTCTCAGATACCTTAAGGTCGTCCCCCACAATCCCAATAAACTTAAAAACCTTACCTTCGAGTGCGGGATGGAAACCATAGGCAAGACCTGGGTACGGTTCAACTTCCGTTTCTATTTCTACGCCCTGGTATTTCTGGCTCTCGATGTTCTGGTCGTTTTCCTCTATCCGTGGGCGGTTAACCTTAAAGGACTGGGGACTGCCGGTTTCGTTGCTATACTCGTCCTCCTGTTTATCGTATTTGTTGGGTACCTGTATGCCTGGAGAAAGAAGGTTCTGGAATGGAAATAGAGAGACCCGGAGATTTTATCTACTCCGATACCGATGTTGACCTGTATGAAGGGCAGGCTATCGAAGAACTGAAAGCAAACAGCCGGGTACCAATACCCGACCCCGATGAATGGCTGGACGAAGAAATTCAGCAGAACATCCTGCTTACCACCGTCGACTGGGTGCTTAACTGGGGAAGACGTTCATCTCCGTGGGTATCGCTGTGTTTCCCCGCCTGCTGCGCCTTTGAATTTATCGCCGCCATGGGGCCGCGTTTCGATATCTCGCGTTTCGGCATGGAAATCCTCCGCGCCTCACCCCGTCAGGCCGACCTCATGATTACCGCCGGTACATTGACCTGGAAACATGCGCCCAACATCAGGCGGATATATAACCAGATGGCCGAGCCGAAATGGGTTATAGCCATGGGAGCCTGTGCCGTCAGCGGCGGTATTTTCCGCTCGGGCTACAACGTTGTCCCCGGATATAACCATATTATTCCGGTAGATGTCTATATACCGGGATGCCCTCCCCGTCCGGAAAGCCTTATTCAAGGCATCCAGATGCTACAGGAAAAAATAGCCAAGAGAAAAAATTTCGCATAGGAAGGTCGATAACGGAATGACTGTTGCTCTTTCAGCGAAAGAAGTAGCCGCTAAATTAGAACAACAACTTCCATCCGGTATCATCGAATCGAATGAGGGAAGCATACTCGTTAACAGCGAGTTTCTTCCCGATATTATTGCATTTCTAAAAACTACTCCTGAATTTGATTTTGACTACCTTAATTATATAACCGCCGTAGATTACCTGGACTACTTTGAGCTGGTCTATCAGCTTACTTCAATGAATCATAATCACAGCCTGGTGATAAAGACCCGCTGCTACGGAAGGGAGAATCCTTCAGTCCCTTCGATTGTAGATTTATTCGTGGCAGCCAATCCTCAGGAAAGAGAAATTTACGATCTCATGGGCATAAGATTTGAAGGTCACCCTAATCTGAAGCGTATGTTCCTCTGGGAAGGGTTCGAAGGACATCCGCAGCGTAAGGACTATCTGTAATGGCAATTAGGACTGAACCGTTTGTAATGAATATGGGCCCGGTACACCCGAGCACCCACGGCGTTTACCGCATGAGGTTAACCCTGGACGGTGAAGTCATCATCGATATAGAGCCGGTTGTCGGCTATCTGCACCGGGGTATTGAAAAGTTAGCCGAGGAGCGGACATGGACGGGTGTCATTCCCCTGACGGACCGGCTGGACTACATTTCCTCGATGAGCAATAACCTTGCCTATGTGCTGGCTGTCGAAAAGCTGGCGGGAATCGAAGTACCCGAGCGAGCCGACTATCTCCGGGTTATCATGGCCGAGCTGCAGCGTATCAGCAACCACCTTGTAGCTGTCGGGTCATTTTTTAACGACTCCGGTGCTTATTACACTCCCTTCCTGCAGATGTACCGGGAGCGTGAGAAGATCGTAGACCTTTTTGAAATGGTCTGCGGACAGCGCCTTACCTATAACTATATGAGGATAGGCGGTGTCAGCCAGGACGTCCCCGATGAGTTCATACCGGCTCTGTACAAGCTCCTCGACCAGTTACCGTCTGCGATAGATACATTCGATACGTTCCTGAAAGAGAATGAGATACTGCTGGCGCGCGCCAAGGGCGTCGGTATCCTTCCACCGGATATGGCAATAAATTCCGGTGTTACGGGGCCGGTACTTCGAGGAAGCGGAGTCGCCTGGGACCTGCGCAAGGCAGACCCGTACTCGATTTATGACCGTTTTGAATTCGATATTCCCACCGGTGAAGCCGGCGACAGTTACGACCGCTACCGGATAAGAATCGAGGAAATGCGGCAGAGCCTGCGTATTCTCAACCAGGCGGTGCGACAGCTACCGTCCGGTCCGGTCAAAGCCGACGTCCCTCACCTGATTCGTCCTCCGGTGGGGGACGCTTATGCGCACATCGAGGCGCCCAAAGGTGAACTCGGCTTTTACGTGGTTTCGGATAACTCCATATCACCCTACCGGTGTCACATAAGGCCTACCAGCCTGCTGAACCTGGCAGCACTGCGGGAGATGGCAATCGGCTGGAAGATAGCCGACCTGGTATTAATTTTCGGCAGCATCGATATCTGCCTTGGCGAGGTTGACAGATAGTGGTAATAAATAATCCTGTTATTTACGCAGTCAACCCTCAGACCCTGGCGGCCGACTGGCCCGGCGGCTTCTGGTGGCACTGGGTACTGTTTGCCCTTGTTACCATCATCGTCGTCATTCTGATGGTTATGGGCTACATATATATAGCCCGTCGTCAGATAGGACGGATGCAGTCACGCGTCGGTCCCAACCGGACCGGACCATTCGGATTACTTCAGCCGATAGCCGATGTGCTCAAGGTACTATTAAAAGAAAGTATAACACCGGATGCCGTGGACAGACCGGTATACTGGCTGGCACCTATAGTCGGTCTTGTCCCGGTATTCGTTGTATTCGCCGTAATGCCTTTTACCGACGGCGGTATGCTCGCCAATCTGAATGTCGGAATTCTCTACGTTGTAGCAATAAGCTCAATATCCACGATAGGCATGTTTATGGCAGGATGGGGCTCCAGCAATAAATATTCGCTTATCAGCGCCATGCGCGTTGTCGCCGCCGTTGTAAGTTACGAGTTCCCGGTACTCCTGTCGATTGCATCCATACTGCTGCTGTCCGGTTCGCTGTCACTGAACGATATAGTGCTGGCGCAGGACATACCGTTTATATTACTCCAGCCTCTCAGTTTCATTATCTTTTTCATCGCCGGGCTGGCGGAGATAAGCCGCGCTCCTTTCGACCTCCTGGAAGCAGACCAGGAGATTGTCGCCGGTTTTCATATCGAGTATTCGGGAATCAAGTTCGCCCTGTTCTACCTGGTGGAATACGGAGAGGCGTTCCTTCTCTCATGCCTGATTACCACGATATTCCTTGCCGGATGGAGAGGACCTATACTTCCGGAATGGCTCTGGTTCATACTTAAGAGTCTTATCGTCTGGTTTGTTATGGTTTGGCTGTGGGCGACTATGCCGCGTGTCCGGATAGACCAGCTAATGGCGCTGGCGTGGAAGTTCCTCCTGCCTCTGGCGATTATCAACCTGATAGTGACCGCCATACAGGTGCTGACACTGCCACAGGACTCACTCTGGATAATGATACCGGTCAATTTCGCCATAACGGCGGTACTGATACTGTTCTGGTCAAAGAAATTCTTTAAGTTAGGATGGGGCAGAGTTGAAGTTTGAACGTTACGGCCTGGGAATGGCTAAAGGTCTATCGGTAACCTTAAGGTATTTCTTCCGGTCTCCTTCGGTTACGCAGTACCCGGAGCAGAGGCTCCATACCTCGCGCCGTATAAGGGGCAACGAGCTTGTCTGGGACAGACAGAAATGTACCGGCTGCTGCACCTGCGCCAAGTCATGCCCGCAGGGCGTGATTGAGATTGTTACCTCGACCAATATGGTAAACAACAAGTACGAGGTCGAGAAATATCGTGTGGATACCGGTTATTGTATTCAGTGCGGACTGTGCGTCGAGTCCTGCCCTTACGGAGCGTTGTTCTTCAGCAATGCGTACGAATGCTCGAAGTACCGCCGCAGCGAACTTATACAGGATAAAGAAGATATGATGCTGGAATCAGGCAAGAAGCAGCCCAGCGGCTACTTCTACCCTGAAATTGCCGCCGAGTTACCCCGGCAGACACTGCTGGTGGAAAAAATCATCGAGGAAGATTAGTGGGAATTGACATTGCCTTCTGGATACTGGCTGTAGTCGGCGTAGCCGCCGCTGCCGCCGTGGTATTGCTGCGGGACGTTTTTCATACCGCGCTTGCCCTGGTCCTGTGCCTGCTGACCGTCGCCGGTATCTATATTACCCTCAGCGCCGATTTCCTGGCGGTAATACAAATCCTGGTATACGTCGGCGGTATATCGATACTGGTAATTCTGGCTATCATGCTGACCCGGGAAGTCCAGCATGGCAGTCTTTCGAATAAATTACGAATTCCGGCTTTCATAGTGGCAGCCGTATTCCTCGGAGTAGTCATCTTTGCCCTGCTGAATACTCCCTGGCAGATATCTACGGCACCACCTGTCGAGCCCACCACCGCCGCCCTTGCTGGCAAGCTCCTGGGCGACGGCGGGTTTGTCCTGGCGGTCGAGATTGCCGCAGCTCTGCTGCTGGCGGCTGTCCTGGGAGCCATTGTCCTTGTGAGGGAGAAATAACGGATGTCTGTAGGACTTGAGCATTATCTGGTACTCTCGGCGGTGCTGTTCTCCATAGGTCTGTTCGGCGCACTGACCAAACGCAACACCATAGTCATCCTGATGTGCGTTGAGATAATGCTCAATGCGGTAAATATCGCCATGGTTGGTTTCTCGCGTTTCATTACGCCGACGCTGCTGACCGGGCAGGTCTTTGCCATATTCATAATGGTGGTAGCCGCCGCCGAGGCAGCCGTCGGACTGGCGATTATTATATCACTATTCCGCAACCGCGAGTCGGTTGAAACTACGGATATAGATTTAATGAAAGGCTAAAAAGGGAGTCTGAGATTATACGAAAATTGTCATTCCGTGCTTGACACGGAATCCAGATGGGTCTGCCAGAGGTCCGCCTCAGGCGGAATGGATTCCCGCCGGAGTTTATCCCGTGCTTGATACGGGGCGGGAATGACAGGAAAATTTAAGTTCTGGTGATTTTTAACATCCTATACAGGGGGAGAGGTAGATCAGTACAAAATGTGGGTAGAGATTAAAAAAGCCAAAAACCTGATGATAGCGGAAACATGGAAGGAATTCTTCGAGGGCGAAGGGATACCTACCCACATAATGCCATCTGAAGGAAAACCGGTAGGAACGGAACTGGCGACCTACCGTGTCCTGATACCGGAAGACAAGAAACACGTTATCGAAGAGGTGTTGAGGAAACTGTAATGCCGAGTCAAGTAATCTGGCTTATACTGCTGCTGCCGATAATATCCTTCGCGATAATTTCTTTATTCGTCAGACCGTTCGTCAGGAAGGAATCACGGGTTGCCGGCTATATAGCCATCACCGCTATCGGCGCCTCTCTGGCTCTATCCATCTGGACGCTGGTGGAAACACTGGGAGCCCCTCACCACGAACTGGAAATGACTCCCATCCCATGGCTGGTAATAGACAACCTGACCATCAATGTCGGCGTCATGGTGGACTCGCTGACGGCGGTAATGGTGGTGGTTGTCACCAGCATCAGCCTGATGGTGCAGATATATTCTCAGGGCTATATGCAGGGAGACGCGGGCTATCACCGCTACTACGCCTGGATGTCGCTTTTCACCGCTTCGATGCTGGGCGTGGTCATGGCGGACAACCTGCTGCTGTTATTCGTTTTCTGGGAAATGGTGGGGCTGTGCTCCTACCTCCTCATCGGTTTCTGGTTTCACCGTCCTTCGGCAGCCAACGCTGCCAAGAAGGCTTTTATCGTCACCCGGTTCGGGGACTTCGGTTTCCTTGCCGCAATCCTGCTTATTTTCGCTAAAACGGGCACGTTTGATATCGGCACATTACACGGAATGGCAGGAACAGCAGCCCTGGCCGGGACAACTCTGACCTGGGTGGCTATCGGCATCTTTTCCGGCGCAATAGGTAAATCGGCGCAGTTCCCGCTGCACGTCTGGCTGCCCGACGCTATGGAAGGTCCGACGCCGGTCAGCGCCCTTATCCATTCGGCGACGATGGTATCCGCCGGCGTTTTCCTGGTAGCCCGCACCCTCCCTATTTTCGCCCATTCTATACAGGCTGTGACCGTGGTAGCCTCTATCGGCGCTTTCACGGCTATCTTCGCCGCCACTATGGGACTGGTGGCAACCGATATCAAGCGGGTACTGGCATATTCCACCATCAGCCAGCTCGGTTACATGATGCTGGGACTGGGAGCCGCCGGTATCGGCGTAGCCCACGGCGGGCACGCTACCGTGGAAGCAGCCAAGGCGGCAGCCGCCATCGGAATATTTCACCTGTTCAACCATGCCTTCTTCAAGGCGCTGTTATTCCTCGGGGCGGGTAGCGTAAACCACGCCACCGGTACTTTCGATATGCGCTTGATGGGCGGCTTGCGTAAGATAATGCCCTGGACATATGCCACCTTCCTTATCGCGGCGCTAAGCCTGGCGGGAATCTGGCCTCTGTCCGGATTCTGGAGCAAGGATGAAATTCTGGCTATTGCCCTCGAGAACCAGCCGGTACTGTTCGTCCTCGCTATGATTACCGTATTTATGACCGCCTTTTACATGTTCCGGGTTATATTCCTCACCTTCGGCGGAGAGTACCGGGGAGGCGACCCCGAAGCGCACGGACACCCGCACGAATCGCCGATGGTGATGGTGATACCGATGGCTATTCTGGCTGTCCTTGCCGTCGTCTCCGGTTTCTGGAGTACGGGCGGAGGATTCGCCGAGTTTATGGGAGAGCATCACGCCCACGCACCCGGGTTCTTCGGCGTGCTGGGACAGGGACTCCCCTGGCTCTCACTGATACTCGGTATCTGCGGAATCATTCTCGCTTATCTGATGTACAACAAGAAATGGATTTCCGCCGAGAAGATAGGCGGCATGTTCAAACCGCTCTATACCCTTTTCTACCGCAAATACTGGTTCGATGAATTGTATGAGAACCTGATAGTTAAAAAAGCCTTAATCGGCAGCTTCTTTGCCGGCCTGCAGAAAATCGATACCTACGTTGTTGACGGCACGGTAAACGGAGTAGCCGAAGGAGCTTATACCGAAGGTAAAGCCATCGGTAAAGCCCAGACCGGCCAGTTGCAGCTCTACGGTCTGGGAATCGGAATCGGCGTCATTGCCATAATTCTCGTCCTGTATATCTTTACTTAAAAAGGAGTCAGTATAGTTGGACGTTAATTACCTGACCTGGATAATAGCTCTGCCGATAGCAGGGGCAATACTCATTGCCCTGTTCGGCGGCGGCCGGGAAAAGCTTGTCAAGTACCTGGCGGCTGCTTTTACCGCCGTGCCGCTGATACTGGCGCTTATCGCTTTCTTCAGCTATGACAGGTCGGCAGGCGGATTCCAGTTCGAGGTAATAGCATCCTGGATTCCCGCCATCAACGCCAACTACCACGTGGGTGCCGACGGCTTGAGCATGCCCCTGATATTACTCACCGCTTTCCTCGGCTTTATCGTGGTGCTTATTTCCTGGAAGGAGCACACCAGAGTCCGTGAGTACTTTGCCTGGCTCCTTCTCCTGGAGACGAGTATCCTGGGAGTCTTCTGCTCCCTCGACATGCTGCTCTTCTTCATCTTCTGGGAGATTGAGATTATCCCGATGTATTTCCTAATCTCCGTCTGGGGCTCGGGCAGGAAAGAGTACTCTTCTATAAAGTACGTTATATACACCCTGTTCGGCAGCGCCTTGATGCTTGCCGGAATTCTCAGCCTGTACTTCACCACCGGCAGTCTTAACATGGTGGAGATAGCCGAAGGCGGACTTGGAATGCTGCAGTCTATCATGCCTCCGGCAGCCATATTCCTCCTGCTGATAATCGGCTTCGCCGTCAAGCTGCCCACCGTGCCGTTACACACCTGGCTGCCTGATGCCCATACCGATGCGCCGACGGCCGGAAGCGTGATGCTGGCAGGTGCGTTAATCAAGATGGGCGGTTACGGAATAATCAGGGTCTGCGTGAGTGTCTTCCCCGAAGTAGCCCGTGAATACGCCCCGGTATTTCTGACCCTGGGGGTAATCAGTATTCTTTACGGCGCCGCCATTACGCTGAGACAGACCGATATCAAGAGACTGATTGCTTACAGCAGCGTCAGCCATATGGGGCTGGTATTGCTCGGTGTCTTCGCCCTCGGTGAAGCGAGCCTCACCGGCGCCGCTTTGCAGATGGTCAGTCACGGCCTGCTTACCGGTTTACTCTTTGCCATGGCGGGTCTGACCATACACAACGTCGAGGAGCGTGACCTCCGCAAGCTCGGCGGACTGGCAAGGCAGATGCCGGTTATTGCTGTAATATTTTCTATAGCCGGGCTCGGCTCTCTGGGACTGCCCCTGACCAGCGGTTTCGCCGCCGAGTTCATAACCTTTGCCGGCAGCTTCTCCAGCGGTATAATACCCGGAATCCAGATATTCACCATCCTTTCGGTAATCGGTGTGGTTCTTGCCGCCGGCTATATACTCTGGATGCTGCAACGGACATTCTACGGTCCGGAGCGGGAGAAGTACGACGGCGTCAAAGACGCCGATAATATAGAAAGAGTCTACATGTTCGCCTTCGTGGCATTAATTATAATCATCGGTATTTATCCGGCAATCCTGACCGACATTATAAAAATCGGTGTTTCGCCTATTGCAGGCTTACTAGGGGGATAAAGCGAGGGACATAATTTGAATCTTGGACTGTTTATACCGGAAATGAGCCTGGTCGCCACTGCGCTGGTTGTTATCCTGCTTGACCTGTTCATCGAGCGTAAGGGAGCGCTGGCGGTTATCAGCATAATCGGCCTGGTAGTGGCCGCCGGTTTCACCATGTCTATGCGCGGCACCTTCGAAGGAATTTTCTTCGGCATGCTGGCTGTGGACGGCTTTGCCCTGTTCTTCAAACTGCTGTTCTTCGGCATCGCCGCCCTGGTTATACTCTCCTCCACGGACTACGTATCCAAGTTCAGCAGGTTCCAGGGTGAATACTACGCTCTGGTGCTTCTCTCGACCCTCGGTATGACTCTGATGGCAGCCGGCAAGGACCTGATTTCTCTGTACGTTGCTCTGGAGCTCGCCAGTATATCGCTCTATGTCCTGGCGGGTTTCCTGAAAGATAATAAATCGACCGAGTCTGCGATTAAATATCTGCTGCTGGGGGCGATATCCTCGGCAGTGCTTCTGTACGGTATGGCGCTGGTATTCGGCACCACCGGCGAAACGCAGCTGGATAAGATTGCCGCCGCCGTCCAGGGAATATCTCCGGGCGCGGTCTCCGCCAGTCCGGCGCTTATCGTGGGCATAGTGCTGATGATAGCCGGTTTCGGCTTCAAGATTGCCGCGGTACCATTCCATATGTGGGTGCCCGATGTCTACGAAGGAGCGCCGACACCTATAACGGGTTTTCTTTCCGTCGGCAGCAAGGCAGCCGGTTTCGCCATTATCCTCAGGGTATTCTACTCAGCCTTCGGAATGCCCGACTGGCTTAGTACGAACTGGGGCCTGGTTTTCGCCGTTCTCGCTGCAATAGGTATGTTCGTCGGTAATCTCACCGCCCTGCCGCAGACAAACATCAAGCGCATGCTCGGTTACTCCAGCATAGCCCAGGCAGGTTATCTCATGGTAGGTCTGGCGACTATGGGAGTTTCCTCCGCCGCAACGCTTACGGGGCAGAGCGGCGTCATGTTCTTCCTCGCCGCTTACTCGCTGACCAACCTGGGAGCCTTTGCCGCCATTATTGCCATCACGAACAAGCTGAACAGCGACCTTATTCAGGACTTCTCCGGTATGATAAAACGGGCGCCGCTGCTTACCCTCGCCCTGAGCCTGTGTTTAATTTCTCTTATCGGCATGCCTCCGGCTGTGGGCTTCATGGCAAAGTTCTATATCTTCAGAGGGGCTGTTGAGAGCGGCCTGCTCTGGCTGGTCTTGATTGCCGTACTGAACAGCGTAATCTCCGCCTACTACTACCTGCGGGTGGTGAAAGTAATGTGGTTCGGTGAGCCGGCTTCAGACGAAAAAGTACCTTCTTCGCCGGCGTTGAGGCTTGCCCTGGCAATCGCCTGCGCGGGTGTACTGGTACTCGGCATCATTCCGGGCTATATCATAACCCTTGCCGAATCCGCCGCCCGGATGTTTACTTCCTGAACAACTCGCCTGTCTTTTACCTCAGAATCCTGTGAAATATACACCAGGCTTCAATATGAAGTTTCTATTAAAGTAACTGAAGAGTTTTTACGATGTAATCTGGATGACCAAACAAGGTGAATCTTACTTTACTCTCTTTTTCAATGAACTCATAATCGAATTTTGCCGGTGATTCATCGTCTTTGTTATTTATTACGGTAACCAGCTTCTCGTAAATTTTGTGCCCTGCTTTTTGATTGTCGCAGTAACAATCGATAATAGTGCAAACCTGAATTTCGCCATGAATATCAGTATTTACGCCATCAATAAAATCCAGGATTTGCTGTCTTCTGTTACTCGAAATATCGTTCGTAAAACTGCTATCATTAAACAGCTTTTTGATGTTTTCCATGGTAAATCTCCATTGTCCCCCTATTTTGCAACCCTGTAAGCTTCCATTTTTCAAATAATTCCTGATAGTACGCGATGTTAAAGAAGTCATCTTGGCAATGTCTTCTACCGTATAAAGTTTCTCAAATTCGTTCACAGCGGTCCTCCTGATATGTTCATACAACAGTCAACGTGCACTTTAGCCTGCCGTCTTTTCATTATATTTCATAACTTTTCATATGTCAATACCTATTTTCATATATTTTCATTTTGTTTTATACATGATAGATAACTGTAATTGATAATTGAAAACATACCCTTTAGGCATTTACCGGAAGGATATCCTGTGTATTATTTACCTGTCTCCGGTTTTAGCAGGGCTACGAGTACGGCTATTATCGCCATAGCACCTGCTCCCAGTAAGAAAGCCGGAGTATAGCTGCCGCCGGTATCGAAAACAAGCCCTCCGATAACCGGTCCGGCAGCCGCACCTATCCCCCAACCGATTTCAATTAGCCCCAGTATCGAGCCGAGCCTGCTCAACCCGAAGGTGTTGCCGAGTAGCGCGGTCACGCCGGAAAAAAGTCCGCCGTTGCCCAGACCGTAAACCACGGCGAACAGGTAAAACATCCACAGTTCGTTCGCCCAGACCAACCACACCATCGCCCCTGCCTGAAAAAGCGTGGAGATAACGGCTACCCTTTTTCTTCCGGCTTTATCGGCAACGATACCCAGCAGAATCATCCCTACAGCCCTCGCTCCACCCATAATGCTTAGCATCACCGCCGCCTCCGTGGCTGAAATACCAATATCCGTAACGTGAGGGACGATGTGCGTGAACACCATTACCATACAGAAAGAAAAGGCCAACCATATACCCACGACAAGCCAGAAACTCTTTGTCTTCAAGGTCTCCAGCAGCGAGAGACTCGACGGCGCGGTGACTCCGCCCACGTTTTCCATGTCCCCTGCTCCGCCATCAACGGACTCCGCGATTGCTCCGTCGGGTAGAGAACCGACTTCATACGGGTCTTTTTTGAGGAGCTGCGAAAGCGGAACAACGATAACCCAGACAATAATCCCGAGTATAAGGTACGCTTTTTGCCAGCCGTACCTGGACATCAGGAAAGTGGAAAAAGGCGCCATAACCACCGTCCCCAGTCCTTCTCCCGAACCGGTAATACCAACCGCCCTGCCCCGCTTTTTATCGAACCATCTGGAGACGGTAGACACCGCCACCACATATATCGCCCCGCTTCCCAGAGCCAGCAGGAAGCTGTAGGTTATGAATAGCTGCCAGGCGGCGCCGGTCTGACTCGTCAGCACCAGCCCCAGACCGGTGACCAGTCCCATTATAAAAAGGACTATCCTCGGTCCGTACCTGTCCAGAGCCCAGCCGCCGATAAAGCCGAATACGGGAACCAGCACCATTGAAACGGATAAGATTGCCGAGGTCGTGGTCCGGGTAAGGTTGAACTCCCCTTCTATCGACTTGAAAAAGATGCTGAAAGACGAGCCAACTCCCATGAGTATCCCCATGATGATAAAAAAGACTATTACTACCACCCAGCCATAGAACAACCCATTCTTAAGCCTGAAAGGCGTTCTCAAAAATGCACCCTCCCGCTCATCTGCACAGTATAACAGCCTTGCCCTAAAAGTACCTCCTTAGTGTCATTCTGAGCGTAGCGAAGAATCTCTATCGAGTTCCTCGGAGCCTAGATTCTTCGTCACTCCGTTCCTCAGAATGACTTTTGAGGCAAAGCCCAGTATAACATAAAGGAGGGGCTGAGCCCCTCCTCCGTTATCGATACATGTATGCCGTATTACTAATCAAGGTCCGGCTCC
>CAZCMK010000032.1:0-21498 GCA_964499775.1 uncultured Dehalococcoidales bacterium
CCTTTAGTCTGGCAGAAGCTCTCCGAAGAAGGTGTTTTAAGTGAGGAAGGTACGGAGATACGTCTTGCTTCACATAAAGTTACTCTCAGCCCGGCGCAGCAGGCGAAAATAGACGCCTTTTTAAAGTCGCTGGCGGACAACCCGTATTCGCCTCCCGGCGACATCATGCCCGAGCCCGATTTACTAAACCTCCTTATCGACCAGCAGAAGGTGGTGAAGGTAAGCGGCTCCGTGGTCTTCTCCGCCGAAGCCTATAACGAGATGTTGGAAAAAGTTATCGAGCACATAAAGACGCAGGGTAATGTGAGTGTCGCCCAGGTCCGGGATATGTTCAGTAACAGTCGCAAGTACGTGCTGGCGCTCCTAGAGTACCTCGATGAAAAAAAGGTAACCCGCCGCGTCGGCGACGAGCGGGTGCTTTACTAGGCTTTGATGATATGGTGAAGAAGATTTGGTAAAATTTTGCGAGGCTGCACGATAAAATCAGGGTACTAGACCTTTTCGTCATTCCTGCCCGCCATGGCGGGCAGGAATCCAGCATCCGCCTCAGGCGGACCATTCTGGATTCCGTGTCAAGCACGGAATGACATTACTAAACTTTACCTTGAACTATATCTTCAAAAGGAGTCGCTGGTTTTATGAAAGAATATGAGTGCGTTACGGTAGACCATCATAATAAAATTGCCAAGAAAATACAGGAGTACTTATTGCAGGGATGGCGGCTTCACACCTATCAGGCTGCCGGTGAACACTTGGCTGTTACGCATTACCTGCTGTTTGAGAGAGGGTAACGTTAACATCAATGACGCACCTGTCAAATCCCCACTCCCGGATTTCCCCTCTCAGGCTCGCCCTGATATAATACCGGTTGAACACCCGTGAGCAGTATCAGAAAATCGGTAGCGCTTTTACTCTGTGACAGGATTCGCAGAGAATACTCCGGCAAGTGGTATACCCTTGCCGGTTTGACCTGCTGGTTGTGCATGAGGTCTTCAAAAGGGGATGTGGCTAAAATGCGTATGCGGAGGAAGAAAGGCTACCGCGGCTGCCGGCTGGTCAATGACTGGTACGCAAAACTGTCGGGCAAGTAAATCTAGCCTTCGGACTCCATTATTGTTTGTTCTACTTGGTTCTGGCTGGTAGCGTAATTGCGAGTCCGCCTCAGGCGGACGAAGCAATCTATATAAATCTTCGAGATTACCACGTCGTTCGCCCAAGGCGAACTCCTCGCAATGACGGTTGAATCAGATAAATGTAAATGAAACCTTATCGATTGACATTTTCTCAGGTCGTAATTACCATTGTATTAACCTGACGGCGATTTTTCGTTACAGGATATTTCACCGGTAAAGAGGGATTATTATGAAACTGAAAATTATACTGGTATTGGGGATTTGTATTGCCTTGCTGGCGCTACCGTCATGTCTCACCACTTCACTGAATATTAAAGTGGATGTTACCTGTGAGGAGTTCAGGGATAAGTCCCCCAATATAGAGAATGAATATGAGATAGAAGTCCACGATAAGATTACCGTGACGCTCTGCGCAAACCCTTCGACCGGCTTCGAATGGGATTATGAAATGACCGGTGACGACATTCTGAAACTGGAAGACCATGACTTCGAGGAACCTGACGGAGATGTGGTCGGGGCTGCCGGTAAAGAGGTCTGGACTTTCGAGACTATTAGAAGTGGGACATGTGAAGTACGTATGGAGTACAGCAGGCCGTGGGAAGGCGGCGAAAAGGCTGAATGGACATATATCATGACCGTTACGGTTAAGTAGGCTTCAAGGTGAAGTTAAATTTCCGTTATGATTTCGGTTATTATATAATGGAAACAAAGGGGGAGGAGGTGGAGGCAAATGGTAAAGTGTGAAATTTGCGAACGCGAGTTTGAAGAAGGTAAAACCCACGAACACTCCAAGAAAGCGCACGAACATTCCGGAAAGGTCTACGTGCATGAAGGAAAGGTAATCTGCGAGAGCTGCCTTGTCGATGTGGGAGTTCCTATAGACCAGGCCGAACCGTATTCAACCTATATAAAATTACATACGGACATGCACAGGGGCGGGTTAGGTATATAACTTCCCCTGTATCCCCTTGTTTATAAAAAGATAGAGCTATCCCCCGGCATATCGATGCCGGAAGTGAAAATAACATCCATTAAATATGGCTATCCTTTGCTGTGTCCAGGAAGGATAGCCTTCTAATGTGTCGCAAAAAGGCGTATAGATGAAAGTATCGATTATTGGCGGCTCGGGGAAAATGGGCAGGTGGTTTACCGACTTTCTCCTGAAAGACGGTAAGGAAGTTATTATCCACGGAAGAAATGAAAAGAGACTGAGGGAAGCCGGACGGCAGTATAACGTAAATACCACGACCAGCATACCCAGGGCGGTTGACGGAGCGGATATCGTTCTGGTCGCGGTGCCGATAGACAGTTTCGAGGAAGTAATTAAACAGCTAAAGCCCTGTCTCAGTCCCGGGCAGACGGTCATGGACGTTACGTCGGTGAAGGTTATACCGGTCGAGGTGATGCACCGTCATCTGCCTGACCGGACGGTCCTGGGCACTCACCCGGTGTTCGGCCCCGGGGCCAAGAGCGCCCGCAATCAGAACTTCGTTCTCACACCGACAAACGATGCTGAGGCAGCCTTTGCCGCGAAAGTGAGTCGCTATCTTGACGAAAAAGGCGCCATGGTTACCCTGATGACTCCCCGCGAACATGACGATATGATGGCGGTGGTACTGGGACTCTCGCACTTTATCGCCATAGCTTCGGCGGATGTGCTCCTCGGTTTCGACCAGCTGGTGAAAATGAAGGCGATAGGCGGTCCGACCTACAAAGTGCTGCTTACTCTGGCAGAGAGCGTTATTACCGAAGACCCGGAGCTTTACGCCTCCATACAGATGAACCTGCCGGGGATGGTGGATATGGAGGCGCTGTTTCAGAAAAGCGCCGGAACGTGGGCTGATATAGTAAAGAGCAATGACCGGCGCGGGTTTGTCAGGAGAATGAATGCCCTTAAAGAAAGGCTCTACAAGACCGACCCCGAGTTCGGCAGGTCATACGAGGACATGTACAAAGTCCTCGACGAGAAATAGCTTTACAGGAACAGCTTGAAAATGGCGGGAGCGCATGGGAGTCGAACCCACCGAAGACACTCCTAATGCCCCCCGACGGATTTGAAGTCCGCGAAGCCCACCGGGACTCATCCGCTCCCTGATATCTATGTAGAGTATATATTATAGAATCGGTTGAGCGCAATAAATCAGTCGGGATTATACCGTTCTTTACGATTGATATTTATACTCACCCCCCGCCGCACACCTGTCTGCCATCCGCCTTAGGCGGACTTTGGCAGGAGGGAGACTTTGGCAGGCGGGGGTGAGGTAACCAGGTATCAACCAATCTAAAACGATAACCAGCCTGTACTCTTTGGCTTCGTGGTGTATAATGTTAGCAAATTATAATACCGGATGTACGGCAGGTTATTACTATGAAAAAGACACTTGAAATTATCGCAGGGGTTATAATGCTGCTGGTACTGGCCGTCACCATATTAACAATGCCCTGGCCTGTCAGCGTGGTTATGGGTATTATGTTATTCATCAGCTTTCTGACGATTATAATTTATGAGCAACGAAGAAAAAAGAAAGAGAAGGAAGAGGAACAGGCTGAGGGTGTTAAAGACAGGGATGAATGGGGCTCATTTTCATAGCTTTTGTCAAACAACAATCCGGAAGACTGCTTTCGCGATACGATGTCGATAATGAATGAAGTACATCTACGCCGCCTGACCGTGGACGAGGCGCTATTAAAGCTGGATGAGTTCCTTCACGAGGCATATATAGCCGGACTATATCAGGTCAAGGTGGTTCATGGTAAAGGAGCCGGGATAATACGGCAGACAGTCCATCGCAAGCTGGCAAAGCATCCTCTGGTAAAATCATACCGACTGGGTAAGCGAGGAGAAGGCGGTGCGGGAGTCACGATAGTAGAGCTGACTTCGAATTAGTATCGGTTTAAGGGGCTGTGCCCAAAGGGGTGAGTTATTCCAGCTCAATATATTCGGTTACCTCAGAGAGACTGCGAATCCTGGGACAGTCCGTGACCTCGGGGTAAGAATCATTGCGGTCGATGATTATGGGTTTAATACCCACACCCATGGCGCCGACCGCATCTATTTTATACTGGTCTCCAACGTGTACCGCTTCGGATGCCTCAACTCCAGCCCGTTCAAGAGCCATTAGAAATACCCGGGGCTGCGGTTTATCGGCACCTGCCTCGCCGGAGGTTACTATAAAGTCCAGATAAGGGTCCAGGCCCAGCTCAACGCAGAGAGGTTTCATGCCCGATTCGATATTGGTAATCAGACCGATGATTAGAGATTGGTCTTTCAGTTTCTTTATCGTGGGCAAAACGTCGTCATACAGGATGAATTTCGTGTCTTTGTACAGTTCATTCGCCTTCTTGAGGATTCCGGGGATGATATCGGGAGTACCGGATATGTCTAATCCGGATTCGGATAAAATCGTTTTCTGGTAGTCGGTATATATTCTGGCCTGTTCTTCGGGGCTTCTTAGCCTCAATGGGGAAACCGCAATTTCTTCAAACAGGTTTTTATCGGCAATTAATAAACCCGGGCGTATTTTTTCAGGTGATATATCTATGCCGAACTCCTTAAGAGCCCGGCTTTGTAATTCTTCTCGTGGCGGATCATAGAGCGCTAAAGTGTTAAACCAGTCAAAGAATACCGCTTTAGTCAAAATAATTCCTTGTTTATGAATCCTGGATGCCGAGGTCTTTGATGTAGTCGACTGCATCCTGGACGGATATTATTTTTTCGGCGTCTTCATCAGGTATCTCGATTTTCTTGTCGGGGTCACTGAATTCCTCTTCCAGCGACATTATAAGCTCCACCAGGTCCAGAGAGTCAGCACCTAAATCATCAACGAAATTAGCTGCCGGTACTACCTCTTCATCTTCTACACCTAACTGCTCAACGATAATCTTTTTCACGCGCTCAAAAACGGTTGCCACTTTCTCCCCCTTTATTTGGTTTCTTTTTTACTGACCAGAGTGCTAACTGAACCCAATACTCCGTTTACGAATTTTGAAGAGCGGTCAGCCCCAAAGGTTTTTGCCAGTTCTACCGCTTCGTTAATAGCTACCTTAACAGGTACTTTATTATCAATTAAAATTTCCAATATTGCAAGTCTGAGGATATTCCTGTCAATTACAGATATCTGGTCTACAGGCCACGCCGGTGCGTGGGTTTTTATGCTTTTGTCAAGTTTCTCCTTGTTTTGTATAACACCCATAACCAGGTCACGGGTAAACATTCCGCTTTCCCCGGTTAGTCCCTCTTCGGATAAAAGCCTTTCTATAACTACATCCGCCTTATGTCCGGCGGTATCGATTTCATAAAGTGTCTGAAGAGCCAATGCTCTAGCTTTATGCCTCGCCCCGACCATAAATAACCACCCAATCGATTCGATATTATATCATCAATCTATACTATAATTCGAGTTTACCAAATGACGAATACAAGGTCAATCTAGGATTTGTTCGCTACTATTCGGTTTTAGTTGGTTTTGTCATTGCGAGTCCGCCTGAGCGGACGAAGCAATCTATATTAATATTTGGAGATTGCTTCGTCGTTCGCCTTAGGCTAACTCCTCGCAATGACAGAGTTATCAACTGGATGCAAACGGAACCATTTATTCATCCTGTGAATTGAGTCGTTCAAAGGACCTGTCAACAGGTGATATGGAAAACGGCTACCGTGAACTGTGAGTCACACATCCGGTTATAAACATCACAGGCTTTATCGGTAGTCTCAACGACGAGCTCGATTCCCTGTTTATGGGTTATCTCTTCAACCTCCGGCAGGACCTTCATCAGACCCGAGGCTCCGCTGCCTACCACCAGCACCTGAGGCTTCTCTTTCAGGACATCGTCGATGTCATTCCGGCACAGTTCGTGTCCTGCTTTTCTCCACCGGTCGGATATAACACTATCGGGGAAGATAATCACGTCCGTTGTGTATTTCTGACCGTTGATTAATATCTCGCCGAACCGGTAGGAATCGATTTTGTTCACGGTTATATTCCGCCCATACCTCCGTCCACGTTCAACACGTGCCCGGTAATGTATCCGGCTTCTTCGGAGGCGAGGAAAGCCACTGCAGCCGCTACATCCTGGGGAGTACCGAGAGTGCCGAGCGGGATGCGTTTTTTAATTTCCTGTATCCAGCTTTCCTCGAGCTGCTGTGTCATCTGAGTGTCTATAAACCCGGGAGCAATGGCGTTGACGGTGATGCCTCGTGA
Source organism: uncultured Dehalococcoidales bacterium (assembly GCA_964499775.1). Taxonomy (GTDB): domain Bacteria; phylum Chloroflexota; class Dehalococcoidia; order Dehalococcoidales; family UBA2162; genus MGML01. The sequence continues at coordinate 6,335 of CAZCMK010000032.1, forward strand.
GCCTGCTTCCTTGGCGATAGTGCGGGTAAGACCTATTATGCCGGCTTTCGATGCAGCATAATTTGCCTGCCCGGCGTTACCCACTATGCCGACGACACTCGCCATGTTGATAATCCTGCCCCAGCGTTGCTTGGCCATGTGTCTGAGCACGGCTTTGGTGCAGAGAAAAACGCTCTTAAGGTTGATTCTCAGTACGAGGTCCCAGTCTTCCTCCGACATTCGCATCAGAAGGTGGTCCCGGGTGATTCCGGCGTTGTTGACCAGGATATCAATCCTGCCGTACTTTTCCATCACCGTTTCCACCAGTCTGTCTACCTCTTCAGCGGAACTGATATCGGCCAGGACCCCAATGCTTTCACAGTTCATTGCCCTTATTTCCGCGGCGGCATTCTCGACAAACGACGGCTCACCGATGTCATTGATAATAATGGTAGCTCCGCCTTCGGCAAGTTTCCTGGCGATTGTGTTTCCTATACCCCGTCCGCTACCGGTGATTATAGCCACTCTATTGGAAAAATCCATCATTCCTCCGTAAGTGTTGTATTTTTTCCTATTTACTAAATAGAGCCTTGATAGCCTCGACATCGCTGATGTTCTGTGTACCGGCTTCCCTGTTTATTCGCCTGATTAAACCGCTGAGAACTCTCCCCGGACCTATCTCGATAAAGGATGATACTCCTTCATCAAGCATGTATTCAACCGAGCGCTGCCACTGCACTCCGTTACATAGCTGGTCGATGAGTTCTTTTTTAACGTTTTCACCGGTTGTCAGGGGCTGCGCGCTTACATTGGCTATGATAGGAACATCCGGGTCATGGAAGTCAAGGGTTGTTATAATTTCCGCCAGACCTTCCTGTGCCGATTTCATCAGTGATGTATGGAATGCCCCGCTGACCTGTAGCTGGACTACACGGCTGGCTCCTCTGGACCGGGCTAATTCGGAAGCCCGGGGTATGTTCTCAATGGGACCGCTGATAACCAGTTGTCCCGGGCAGTTGAAATTGGCTATTACGGTATCGGTCTCTTTACAGACCTCGTTCAATAGTGCCTCTTCGAGCCCGATTATGGCTGCCATGCCACCGGGTGCTTCCTGTCCGGCTTCGTGCATCAACCGTCCTCTTTCTCTTGCCAGAGAGACGGTGGTGGCGAAATCCAGCACGCCGGCGGCTGCCAGCGCCGTATACTCGCCGAGGCTGTGACCGCCGACGAAGGCGGGCTCCGGAAAGCTACTGTCATTGATTTCCTGAATGGCTTTCAGACAGGCATAACTTACCGTTACCAGGGCAGGTTGGGTATTGATGGTTAATTGCAGTTCGTCTTCGGGTCCTTCAAAGCATAATCTGGAGATTGAGAATCCAAGAGACTCATCCGCCTGTTCAAAGACTTCTTTAGCCGATTTGAAGTTATCAAAAAGGTCGCGTCCCATGCCCACTGCCTGCGAACCCTGTCCCGGGAAAACATAGGCTGTCTTCACTGAGTCGGTCATAATCAGTCCTCCCCGTATTTATTCTTTAGATTGGAGATAATCGTCTCAGCCTCTGCCGTTATTTCTTCTATTATAACTTTCACCGGTTTAATATCGTTAATAAGACCGGCTACCTGCCCGGCCAGCAGAGCACCTTCTTCGGTGTCTCCTTCGATAAGACCCAGGTACATTCTTCCCCTGTCGAACAACTCCAGTTCATCTCTGGATAATCCGGATTTTTCCAGTTCCTGAAAACGGTCTGTCAGGCTGTTTTTCAGACTGCGCTGAGGAAATCCAAGTACCTGCCTGGTAACCACAGTGGCTGAATTCCGTGCTTCAATGATTTTTTGTTTATAGTCCGGATGAGCGATGCATTCGGTACTGCAGACAAACCTCGTCCCCATCTGGATACCGCAAGCCCCGAGAGCCAGAGCTGCTGCCATCCCCCGTCCATCACTGATTCCGCCGGCGGCTATCACCGGAATACTTACGCTATCCACTACCTGTGGTACCAGTACCACCGTTGTCATCTCTCCCACGTGCCCTCCGGATTCCGTACCCTCGGCTATGATGGCACAGGCTCCGTCAGCCTCAAGGCGTTTTGCTGCTGTGGCACTGTTAACCACCGGTATAACTTTGATTCCTGCCTTTTTGAATTCGGGCAGGTAAGCCTCCGGGGTACCGGCGCCGGTGGTAACTATGGGCACCTTTTCTTCCAGAATTACGGCTACGACCTGCTCGATGTGAGGGGATGCCATCTGGATGTTTATACCGAACGGTCCGGACGTGTGCTCTCCGGTCAGGTGAATCTGCCGCCTTATCCACTCCGGTTCGTAAAAACCGGAACCAATGATACCCAGTCCGCCGGCATTGGAAACGGCCGATACGAGTTCATGAGTACCTACATGGGCCATCCCTCCTTGAATAATCGGGTATTTTATGCCAAAGAGGTCGCAGATAGCCGTTTTAAGCACAGCTCGTTATCCTTTAGCCGGTTTTCGATTTGGGGGTTTTAATCTCTTTAACATCTCTGCCGTTATAGGTGCCGCAGTTCGGGCAGGCGTGGTGAGGCAGCATGGCGCTGTTGCACTGGGGGCAGGTTACCAGATGTGGAGTGGACATCATTATATGACTGCGTCTTTTACCCTGACGGGCCTTGGCGTATTTTCGCTTCGGTTGTGGTGGCATGATTTATTTCCTTCCTTTCAACTATCCGCCGATGTCTCGGTATCGGGCGGGATGAGTTTGTTTAATTCAGCCCAGCGGGGGTCTGCCGGTCTGGACGGACAGTCACATGACGACTGGTTGAGATTCACGCCGCAGACGGGACACAGACCGGCGCACTCCTCGTGGCAGAGCGGTTTCATGGGTATTGCCAGCAAGGCATATTGACGTATAGCCTCGGATAAATCGAGGATATTATTCTCATCGACAGTAAAGCTGCCGGGCTCTTCGGGTGAGGGTAGGGCGGTACCTGTGGAGATATCTATCGTCTGGAAATACTCCTCTTCGATATTCAGAACAAGAGCATAATCGAAAGGACTCAGACATCTGCTGCAAGAGATATTGATATTTGTTTTAAGTGTGGTTCTGGCGAGAATTCCGCGGTCGGTCCGCATCAGCCTGATTTCCCCCTGTACGGTGCTGTCTTTGCCTTCGATATCAATGCTGGTATCAACTTCATAATCGCGTATCGAACCTATATTTTCTTTAAGCAGCTGGGATACGTTTATCTCCACTTTATTCCTCCACCTGCCGGGTCGGGTTTATGAACGGATTGTCGTATTGGACACCGGTTTACTAACGGAACAGTACGCGGTTATGTTGAAATGTCTATCTATTATAAACAAAGCCACGCGCGTGAGTCAATTTAGACTCTCCAAAGTTCTGCGTGCATTTGGTTGATTCAACTGTCATTGCGAGGAGTTCGCCTAAGGCGAACGACGAAGCAATCTCTAAAGATTTATATAGATTGCTTCGTCCGCATCAGGCGGACTCGCAATGACACTATCTATAATAATAAAAATCGAATAATGCCCTTCTTTATAGTGTATAGCGTAGTTGATTCGATTGACATTTGGATTTTATCAAGGGTAGAATATTCTGAATATTGTGTAAAAGAACTGATAAGGAGGATTAAATGGCTAACGGATACATGGGAAAGCTTCTGTTTGTGAACCTTTCCACCGGTGAAATCAGGGAAGAGACGCCCGATGAAAAACTGTACCGCGATTTCATTGGTGGCTATGGTATCGGAGCGAGGATTCTGTATGACCGTCAGAAAGGCGGGGTAGATGCGCTGGGACCGGATAATTACCTTGGACTTTTAACCGGTCCGCTTACAGGTAGTCCTCACATCGTCGGCGCCCGGTACGGGGCGGTGGCAAAATCACCCATTACCGGCGGTTGGGGGGATGCTAATTCGGGAGGGGACTTCGGTCCCAATCTGAAATTTGCCGGCTACGATGGTGTCTTCTTTAATGGAATAGCCGATAAACCGGTCTATCTGTTTATCGACAACGGAAAAGCCGAGCTGAGAGACGCGAGTAAAATCTGGGGTAAAGGGGCTGTCGAGACCGAGGACATCATGCGTGATGAGCATGGTAAAGATACCGTTACTTCCTGCATCGGTCCGTCCGGCGAGAAGGTTTCCCTGATATCCTGCATCATCACCAAGAGGGGCGCCGCATTGGGACGTTCCGGTCTGGGCGCAGTGATGGGCTCCAAGAAACTGAAGGCGGTAGCGGTGAGAGGAAACATGGAGGTTCCTCTGGCGGATAAGGAAAGGGCGCAGCAGTTAAGGCGTGAGAACATATCCGGGCTCAATGTGGATAGTATGAAGAAATATGGCACCACTGCGATGACGGTACATTCGGCGCTCAGTGGCGATACACCTGTAAAGAACTGGGGTGGCGTCGGTGTTGTAGACTTTCCCGAGCCCTCAGGGCTTTCCGGCGATGCAGCGATAGCGAATCTGGACCGCAGCGATCCTTGCTGGCATTGTCCCATCGGTTGCCAGTCGCTTTTAAAGGAAGGGACCGGAGAATATAAGTACCCGGCAGGGACTCGCAGAGTGGAGTATGAAACCCAGGGGACTTTCGGTACCATGTGTCTTAATGACAATGCCGAGTCACTCAATAGGATAAACTACCTCTGCAACGACTACGGGCTGGATACAATATCCGGCGGCTGCACAATCGCCTTCGCCATAGAGTGCTATGAGAACGGCATACTGACCAAAGCCGATACCGACGGAATCGAGCTTACCTGGGGCAATCATCAAGCCATCGTGGCTATGACCGAGAAGATGGTCAAGAGAGAGGGTCTGGGTGATATTCTCGCTGACGGAGTAAAAATAGCGGCAGAAAAGATAGGCAAGGGAGCCGAGGAATTCGCCGTTCATATAGGCGGGCAGGAACTTGGTATGCATGACCCGAAACTCATGGGATTCATGGGTAATTACCCCGCAGCCCGTTATCAGATGGACGCTACCCCAGGGCGTCACACCGCCAGTTTTGGTCCCGAAAGTTTCCGCGGGCATGTTACCAATGCAGCCGGTATTTGTCTGTTTGGTGCCATGGGAGGACCCGGACCCACGAATTACCTGCTTGAATTCATGAACGCCGTGACCGGATGGGAACGCTCGATGGATGAACTCCTGAAGTGCGGAGAGAGAATCGCCAATATGAGGCATGTTTTTAACCTGCGCGAAGGAATAAACCCTCTGCAGTGGAAAGTCCATCCGAGAATAATCGGTGACCCGCCTCAGACAGAAGGACCGCTTGCCGGTGTAAGGGCTGATATCGAGGCGCAGGTTTACTGGTGTCTGGGTGCCCTTGACTGGGATAGAGAGAGCACCAAGCCCAGCAGACAGAAACTGATGGAACTCGGCCTCGATGACGTTGCCGAAGAACTCTATCCGCCGCAGGCGGGTCCCGGAGGACCACCCAGGTAAAGAGAGATAGTTAAAGACCGGATAAGTAGTATAATCAGCGGTCGGGATATGTTTGTAACATTTCCCGACCGCTGGTATATTAAACTGATAGCCAGTGTTTCAGGAAGGGAGTAGTGTAGAAGGGGAGAGGGGGTATAATATGGCAAAATATGTTGTGGAGATGTTCGGTCTGCCGTATGAAATATCGGGAATAAGACGGGTAGAATTCGAACTGGAGGACGGAGCTGGACTATCTGATATTATTGGCGCTTTAAAACGCGAAATACCGGAACTGGAGGGAGAAGTGATTACTCCGGGTTATGACCTGTTGACGGAAGGTTTTACGTTTAATATAAATGGTCGTTTTTACTCGAATGACGGAGACCTGAAGCTCCATGAAGGCGACCGTATCGTGCTGCTTACTCTGGCTACAATAGGGTGATAGTCGACAGAAAGCCTTGCCGTCATTGTTTATCTAATGTATATACTCTCCCAACTTCTCTGATTATATGTTTAGTCTTCCCATTGCTTCAAATTTCTTAGTGTTATAATTCGTTTATTAAATCATTATCGTTTGGCCTTGTGAAGGGCATCACTGGCGGCATCGCTTAACTGGTAAGCCAGCGGAGATGCAGTAAGAAACGGATGAGTCCCAATTGGGAATAAAGCCACCTGTTCCATGGTCATCCTGTTAACGATAGCCGCTGCCATAATATTGTTGACTTCACCCGCAGTCATCGTGCAGCAAGCGCTACCGCCGAGTAATGCTCCTGACCTGCGGTTAAAAGTCAGACTCACTCTCATTGGCTCGGCATCAGGCATCGTTCCAGGGTGCTTTGATGCTGCCTGGGCTTCTCCGGTAACGATATCATATCCTAATTTTTCCGCTTGAGTATCGGTGAGGCCGGCCATAGCTATGGCCGTTTTGCCAACCACTGTGGAAAATACTCCGATTGCACCGATGTTACGCCATTGCGGCTGATAGATATTAGCCGCAGCAATCTTGCCCTCGCGTGTTGCTTCTGAAGCGAGCCTTAACGCAACCGGCTCGTTGTTATAGAATGAATACTTTTCAGCACAATCACCAACTGCGAAAATACCACTGATAGTGGTTCTCTGGAATTCATCGACCTTAATACCACGAGTAGGGCCGATTTCCATGCCGCTATCAGCGGCCAGTTTGGTGTTGGGCACTACCCCAATCCCAATAATAACTAAATCGCATTCAATCTTGCTGCCATCATTTAGCTCTACAAACTCCACCTTGCCATCGCCGCCGATAGATTTGGCGGTATTGCCTGTTAATACTTTCACTCCCCTGTCTTTAAGAGCATCCTCGGCTCGAACACACAGCTCTTCGTTACATACCAGCTGTAAGCAATGCTCTAGTTGCTCGACCACGGTGATGTCATGTCCGCGCTTGCGGCATTCGTCAGCGAACTCAACACCAATGAATCCACCGCCGATAACCACTATATGGCTGGCGTTATCCATGGCTGATGCTAACGCTTGCAGATAATCCGGATGCTTTCTTATCAGCCAGACATTGTTCTTATCTATACCAGGAATCGGTGGCTGTACGGGGTTTGACCCGGTAGCGAGTATCAGCTTGTTGTAACCGATTACTTCATTATTCTCCAGGGTGACCGAGTTTTGCTTGCTGTTAATGGACACCACTTCACCGATTTTCAATTTAGCTTCCCCTAACAACGTGTCAGGAAGTATGTTTTTATCAACCTCGCCCAGAGTGCCGTAGATATAGGGGATACCGCAGGGAATCATAGCTTTTACTTCTGGACGAATAACTACTATGTCTGTCAGATCATGATGCTTCTGTGCGCACATTGCAGCTTGAACACCCCCGGCACTACCGCCGACAATAACTAATTCATGTTTTTCCATTTTTAATAAACACTCCTTCTATAGTTTTACGGTACAACCAGCAATTGGTTTACTCTACATTTAAGATATTGGCGAGTTCTCTACCTTTTATCTCTTTTCTTTTCGGAGTTCAAGCGCTATTGTGTTTCTCAGTACCTGGTTTGTGCCTTCATACACCTGAGTTATTTTGGCGTCCCGCATCATTTTTTCTACGGGATAATCGTGCGTGTAACCCGAACCTCCGAAAACCTGCACCGCGTCGGTGGTAACTTTCATAGCGACATCAGAAGCAAAAATCTTGGTCATGGCGGATTCTTTGGTGTATTGCTTTGCTCCGCTATCGATAGTCCTGGCTACGGCATAGACCAGTGCTCTGGCTGCTTCTGTCTGGGTAGCCATATCCGCCAGCAGGTGCTGGACAGCCTGGAAAGAGAAAATCGGGTGGCCGAACTGGGCTCGCTGCTTGGCATAGTCCGTTGCTGCTTCCAGTGCTCCCTGGGCTATTCCCAAGGCCTGGGCGCCTATACCCGGTCTTGATTCGTCGAATACTTTCAGCGTTATTATGAAGCCCAAGCCTTCTCTACCGACAAGATTCTCCTCAGGTACAAAGCAGTCCTCGAATACCAGCTCTCTTGTTGACGATGCCCGGATACCCATTTTCTTTTCTTTCCTGCCGAAGGAGAACCCGGGGGTATCTTTTTCCACCAGAATAGCACTGGCGCCACGGGGTCCTTTTGATTTATTTGTCAGGGCGATGACGGTATACAGTTCGGCCTCGCCGCCGTTGCTGACAAACTGCTTGGTGCCGTTGAGAAGGTAGCCGCCTTCAACTTTCTCGGCGGTGGTTTTAAGTGCTCCGATATCACTGCCGGCGGATTCCTCGGTTATACTGAAAGCCGCCAGTCTTTCTCCGTTGGCGATTGCAGGCAGGTATTTTTGTTTCTGCTCTTCAGTACCGTACCTGATTAAGGCTATGGTGCCCAGAGAAGTAGCCGCATAGCAAAGGGCTACTCCGGCGCAGGCACGGCTCAGCTCTTCAATTACAAGGCATAAATCAAGGCATCCTCCACCCAGTCCGTCGTACTCTTCGGGTATAAAAACACGGAACATGTCAGTATCGGCAAGGTACTTCATTATTTCCCACGGAAACTCTTCCTTCTCGTCAAGTTCGGCTCGTACGGGTACTATTCTTTCCTCTGCAATCGTTCTTATAAGCTCTTTAATGGATATCTGTTCTTCAGTTAATGAATAATCCAAAGTTACTCCTTTTGATTCTAAATTGATTTTAGAGCCTATTCTAGCACAGCAGGTGGGATAGCGTAAAGAGACTGCGTTTCTGTTACCGAATAATGAAAAAAGGCCGGGAATTTTATCTCCCGGCTTCACTTTGAACGGGTATTATCGATTTGTCCTGTGGAGACTTGTTTTAAGTGCAGATAAAGGGGTACCGATTGAATAGCCAGCCCTGCCGCTTAGCCCGATTACCCCCAGGGCTCCGGACACGGGAGGGGTATGGTTGGTATTTAAGCTGAGACGAGCTGCTAAATCTCAGCACCCTGGATTTCCCCCGGCAGGGCTAGCTTATCCCTGAGATTCAATGTATAATATAATAAATGTCGTATACGATATTCCATCGGAGTATACATGTACTGACTATTGAATGTCAAGTTTTATCGGAAAATAAAAACAGACGCAAAAAGTGATTTCATCCGTCTGGCAACTGTGTGAAAAAAAATGTTATGATAGGCAAACTGTAAATATTGGAATGGAACGTGTGTTCCCTGAATCTATGCACATATATTTACTCTAGTCCTGGGAGGGCGTTGAAAAATGTTATCGGAACAGTACACTGAAAAAGATTTCAGTTTATGGACTCTGATAATCCAGGCCAGAGACGTATTATTTAGAGCCAGAGAAATCGAGCTAAGCAAGTATGGTTTCACGGTCGTTGAAGCCAGAGCTTTGTATATTCTCAACGAGTTGGGAGACCAGGCGACCCCAGCCGAGATGTCGAGGCACCTGTTCCGTGAACATAACACAATTACGGCACTGCTCAACCGGATGCAGAACAAAGGACTGATAACGAAAACCCGAGACCCGGAAAACAAGAAGACCTGGAAAATCAGGTTAACGAAAAAAGGAAAGGAAGCTTATAATAATTCGCTTATAAGAGAAAGCATTCACGAGGCGTTTTCCGTGCTAACGGAAGATGAGCTGGACAAGGTGCTTTCGTGTCTGATAAAGGTGTGCGACCAGACTTTTAAATACGTGCCTGATACCTGGGCCCCGCCGTACCCAGGTTTATAGAACACAAATTCAGTGTTAGTTTCCGGTGAAATAGTACTGTCTGGTAATTCTAAAGCGATTCGAGTTTAGCCACCACCTCGTTGATAGTTTCTTCTGCGGTGGAAGTACCGCTGGTTATACCCACATGTTCTTTGCCTGTAAACCAGGAAGGTTCTATTTCTTCGGCGGTTTCAACCTGATATGTCTTTGTGGCAGTGGTGCATAACTCGGTAAGGTGATTTGTATTGGCGCTGGAATGGCTGCCGATGACGAGCATTATATCTACCCTGTTAGCCAGTTCGAGGGTTGCCTGCTGGCGTTCCCTGATATCATGGCAGATGGTATCGATGATGCGTAGTTCGGCGTCTTTTGTCAGGGCGTGGTCGATTATTTTCTTTACAAATTCGTTGAAACGTACCGGAATCTGAGTTGTTTGAGATAGCACCCCGAGTCTGTGGGGCAGACGCTCCGTTGTGCTAAACAGGTTCTCGTCCATAGTGGCTATTCCTTTGCCGTCTGCCCAGCCCAGTATCCCTTTTACTTCGGTGTGATTCATGTCTCCATAAACAATAACGAAGAAACCGTCACTGGCTAATTTTTGAGCTGCATTCTGAGCCCGGCGGACGAAGGAACAGGTAAGATTTACTATCTCGATATTGCGTTCTCGTATCTTCTCTTCCATCGCCGGTCCTACTCCGTGGGCACTGATAGCCACGGTATTGCCCTGTATTTCTTCAACACTATTTGCCGCCCTGACACCGATGTCAGCCAGCCTCTGCATAACGTGCCGGTTATGCACAACGGGTCCCAGAGTTTCAATCTGGCCCCGCTCACGGGCGACTTTCTCCAGGATATCGATAGCCCGTCTAACTCCGACGCAGAATCCTGTTACGGCTGTTTTTTCAATTTTCAGTTTCATCTTGCTCATTATGCTTTACATAAATACCACGATATTCTGCCGGGAGAATTTCCGCTATATGCTCCATTATGGAATTGGTGGAATCTACAAGGTCCTCTCTGGATACTTTACCATCAGCCAGGGGCAGGTGAAAAGGCTCGCCGAAGCGGATAGTTATCGAATAGCGGTGGAAAAATGATTTCCAGTCTACCAGTTTCTCCGTCCCCGTAATGGCTACGGGCAGGATAGGGACTTTATTTCGTAACGCTATCATTGCCGAGCCGGGGAATGCTTCCTGCAGTTGAGCGTTTTTACTTCTTGTTGCCTCCGGAAACATTACCAGCGCCATATTGTCAGACAATACCCTCTGGGCGTCGCGCAGGGCTTGCCTGTCGAGTTGTCCGCGGTGTACGGGAAAGGCTCCGGAACCGTATATGAAATAGCCGATAATCTTTGGACTGAACAGTTGTTCTTTAGCCATGAATATGGCTTTTCTGTTAAGGCTTACACTGACCAGAGGGGGGTCGGCAAGGCTCAGGTGATTGGAAACTATGAGTATCGGTCCGCTATCCGGGACATTATCGAGGTCTATTATCTTCCATCGGGTACAGACTCTTAATATTATCCTTACAATAAACCTGGCAACGTAATAAAACCAGCGTATCATAACTGCCTCGAACAGAAATCAGGCTGCTGATTGTCAATTATAGCGTATGAATATACTAAAAACAAACGGATTCAGAAGTATTCGATATTGACCTGAGAGAGTTTCTTTTTAAATGATTGGTCTTTAGTTACCTTAACCCTTGCCCCTCTCCAACCAGAACCATTGAGATGCAGTGAGAAGTTACCATGGTTGGAGAGGGGAGTTAAAAAAGAGAGGGGGCGGAGCCCCCTCTCTAAAAACTCTCCCCCTCTCACGCTTTTGAGTGATTACATACAAAAATTGGGTGCTGCGTGAGAGGGGGATTAAGGGGGTGAGTATAAATATCGACCGAACCAGAATGATACTACTGAATACCGGGTCTTGATTAAACGTGCCGGTTAATACATAATTGTTGAATAACGTAAATACTGGTATCGGAGAGAGACCATGATAGCTACGGTAACTCTTAATCCTTCTCTTGACGAGTACATCATAGTGGACGGTTTAATGGTTGATGAGACCAACCGCTGGGTAGGGCGGCGTCGATATGCCGGAGGAAAGGGAATCGATGTATCAAGAGCCATTCACGAAATGGATGGCGTGACTATAGCCTATGGTTTCATCGGCGGTCCTAACGGTAGACTGCTGGAGATACTGCTCGACGAAGAAGGTGTGCTGTTCAGTTTTACACCCATTAATCAGGAAACACGCACCAATTTCATCATTACGGATAGAAAAACAAAATACCAGACGCTCATCGGTGCTCCCGGTCCTCGCATCTCGAAAAGGGAACTGGAGAGGTTCAGTAAAAAATTACGTGAGGCAAGGCCCAGTCCCGATATGCTGGTTATCGGAGGTAGTGTGCCTCCCGGAACGCCGGACAATATATACTACGATATAATCATGGATGCTAAAAGTCGGGAAGTCAGGACTATTCTGGACGTTTCCGACAGGTGGCTCGTTGAAGGTGTTAAAGCGCAACCATATCTTATCAAGCCCAATGTCCACGAAGCCGAAAAACTGCTGGGGAAAGAACTCCCGGACGAGAATGCGATTATCGATGCAGCTATTGAACTGCTTGATACCGGTATCGAAGTGGTTGTTATCTCTAGAGGCGGTGAGGGTATTATCGCGGCAAGTAAGAATCACCTTTATAAGGTGATTGCTCCGCAAGTGAAAGTAAAGAGTGCCGTTGGTGCCGGTGACTGTACGGTGGCCGGACTTGCCCTGCGTCTGTCCCGTAATGAGCCTTTGATAGAAGCCTGCCGTATGGCGGGAGCGATGGGAGCCGCCGCCGTTTTAACACCCGGTACCGAGCTGTGCCGCCGGGCTGACGTGGAAAGACTGCTGCAGAAAGTGATAGTGGAAGAGATACCCATTAAAAAGCGTTGAAGGAATTCTTATAAGAGTATCAGGTTCAGTAATCCCCCAACCAGCAGGGCGGAGATGACCATTATTACCGCTGATTTTAGCAGATTGATGATGCCGAGTTCTCTCAACAGCACGACAAAGGTAGCAATGCAGGGAAAGAACATAGCCAGGACAACACTGCCGACGACCAGTTGGCCGGGGCTTAATGCCAGCGGAGCGAGCATACCAAGGGCTACGTCTTTACGCAGGAAACCGATAACTATGGCTGTTACTGCCTCCTTGGGTAGCCCAAGCAGTCCTGTTACAACCGGCGCCGTGAAATTGGCGATGGCATCGAATACATTCAGATAATACAGGACATTTATTATCAGAACGGCTCCCAGGATTATGGGGATTGCCTCTTTTAAAAACCCTGAAGACCTCATCCACAGTTTCTGTAGCACGGTTTTCCACGGCGGCAGGCGGTAGGGAGGCACCTCTATCAGTAATTCGGGACTGATACCCCTGGCAAACCTGTTGATTATAATTCCCAGTATTATCCAGACGATGAATAACGTGCCGTAGACAATGGCGACGTATTGTATGCCGTATGGCCCGACAAGCCCGACGACCATAGCCTGCAGAGCGGCGCAGGGTATGGCTATGGATATAAGCGTTGCTGCGATGAACCTTTCTCTCTTGCTTTCGAGGATACGTGTGGCAAGGATAGCCGGCACGTTGCATCCCAGCCCAAGCATGCTCGGGATAATGGCGTAACCATGCAGACCGAGACGGTGCATAATGGTATCCATCAGGATAGCCAGACGGGGCAAGTAACCCACGTCTTCAAGCAGTCCTAATACTAGGTAGAAAGAGACTATGTAAGGTAAGACCATGGCAAAAGGAACATAGAGTCCGGTTGTAAGCAGCCCGAAAGATTCAACGTAATCGATTTCGATGCCGGTTACTTTTCCCAGCAGGATATCATGAAAAAAACCGCTGCCGCCAAGGAGATTGCTGAATTTCAGTATCACCGGCGTCCAGAGGTTGCTGAACAGGGGGTCGAACACATAACTAATCAAGCTCTCTCCGACAAGGCGTACGAGGAAAAAAGCGCCTATAAGAATAGCCGCTGCGATGGCGATTCCTGGCAAGGGTTTTGCGCTGGCATCACTCAAACGCTCAAGCCATGTATGATGGCGGTGGGTAATGGTCTGTACCTGGCTTATTATGTTGCCGATGGTTGCCCAGCGTTCATCATTGGTGCGGGTGGGGACATCCGGTGAGGTAGCGCTGTGGATATTCTCTCCCAGCTCTTTTATTCCCTGTCCCGTCACCGCTACCGTAGGGATAACCGGCACTCCCAGGATTTCCCGCAGCTTATCAAGGTCGATATGTATTCCACGGTGCTCGGTGTCGTCCCACATGTTGAGTGCTACAATCATCGGGACCTTTTTTTCTAGCAACTGGAGAGTGAGGTAGAGGTTCCTTTCCAGATTGGTAGCATCAACAACGTTGATAACGATGTCTCCGGTCTTAAGCATCTCCGAGGCTACTTCTTCTGCCTCGCTGGTCGGTTCCAGGGTGTAAGTGCCGGGTACATCGATTACCTCGGCTATCTCTTCTCCGAATTTGTAAAAACCGCGAGTGTAACCTACGGTGGTACCCGGATAGTTCGAGGCAATGACCCTTACTCCGGTCAAACGTGAAAATATAACGCTTTTTCCAACATTCGGGTTACCCATCAGTAAAATGTTCATATTATTTCCGGTCCGGTTCCACTAATATCCTTCTTGCCATACCATAACCGATGGCTATCTGGGCATTACCGACCTGTAGAGTAACCGGTCCTCGCATGAACATGGAGTTGACTTTGGTCACACGCTTTCCGGGTCTTACTCCCAGGGCGTTGAGACGGTTGATTACACCATGACCTCCCTGTATTTCTACTACTCTTCCACTTTGTCCCGACTCCATCCGACTTAAAGGTATAGGTTTGCCATCGGGCATAGTATTAGTCCCTTTCCAGCCTGTCATGTCAGGCAATTCGTTTTTTTTACAGGCGAGCTTTCCTGTAAAGGTGGTATCAGGAATCCTGACGCTTCTGGCGGCAGGTAGGGCAGTAACCGGTCATCCGTACCTCTGTGTTGATAATCTCGAAACCCTTATCACGGCTGATATCGGCCATCATTTTCTGGCTCATCGGGCATTCGAATTCGACCACCTTCCCACAGCCCAGACAGATGAGATGATGGTGTTCGTTGGAGGGCTTGATTTCGTAGTGGTGGTGCGTTTCGTCGAGATGTACTTCCTCTATCAGTCCCAGTTCCTTGAGGGTCTGTAGAGTGCGGTAAACGGTGGAGAGACTGAGGCGAGGTTGCTTCTTCCGCGCCCGGCGGTAGACTTCATCGGCATCGAGATGTCCCTGACCACGCCGGATGATTTCCAGGATTAAAGCCCTCTGGCTGGTTTTCCTGAGCCCGACCAGACCCAGCAACTCCTGATTTTTTTCGAGGATTTCAGAAACTCTCGCTGTCATAAGCTTTCTCCCTGCATATTAGCTTATTATATATTACTGCAAATGCAAATCATTTGCAACTAGCGTTATTATAATGGCTTATATTTTGTTTGTCAAGAAGTTTCATTATAGTTCTGTTTGCATTTGGTTGTTTATTATTACCTATCCCCTGTATCCCTTCATCCG
>CAZCMK010000033.1:0-16886 GCA_964499775.1 uncultured Dehalococcoidales bacterium
CACTCAAAATAGTTATTCTATACTAAATCATGGTATTGAGTGAGAGGGGGATAAATGGGTTGAGTATATATATCAACCAAAACCGAATAAAACCGGTCTTTTTGTTATTTGACACTGTAAATAGTGTGGGTTAGAATTGAAAGTGCTGGTAGACGAACGGAGGAGGTCTGATTATGGTAGAGATGGTTATCGACAGCATACGTGTAAGCCTGATGAACTACCAGCGTGTGGTAATCTTGAAAGAGAAAATGGCAGACCGCTACCTGCCTATCTGGATAGGTCCCTCCGAGGCGGACGCCATAGCCGTAAAACTCCAGGGTGTCAATGTCCCCAGACCTCTTACGCACGACCTCCTCAGCTCAATCATCCAGACCATGGGAGCCCATATCAACTCTATCCTTGTCAGCGACCTCAAGAACGATACTTTTTACGCTAAAATCACTATCGATATGAACGGCAGTCAGTTCGAGGTTGACTCCCGCCCCAGCGACGCTCTAGCGCTGGCGGTTAGGGTTGAGGCGCCTATCTTTGTCGATGAATCCGTCCTGGACAAAGCGGGAATCCTGCTGGATAAGGATACCGGCAAACCTATATTCGATGACGTCGAGATTGCCAATAAAGAAGGCAAGAAGGTCAGCGATGACGAGCTGAAGAAACTATCCGCTTTCCGGGAATTCATCGATGCCCTTGACTGGGACGATTTCGATAAGCGCAAGTCTTAAGGTGGGACGATAGATAATTAAAAAAGAAAAACCCTGCAAAATCCGGATGCAGGGTTTTTTTTATTGCCGGAGAATCAAAACGTAGCTGTAAATATACTTGACCTGGACTTTGAGATTTGATATGCTTCCCGTGGTATGAAAAGCTGGGTAGCGGCGCTGGGGCTTACCGGGGTGGGTTTTTTCATAGCCGGGTGCATAATTGGCGGTCTTCTGGGTGGTTTGTGGCTGGATGAAAAATTTAGTACCAAACCTGTTTTTTTAGTTGCGGGGTTAATTCTGGGAATTGTGTTAGCCTTTTACGGTGTCTATAGCATGCTTAAACCCATCTTGGATAACGTGAGAAAGGGAGGGAAAGATAGCTAGTGCCTAAAAAAGGTTGCCTCGGTTGTTCGTTCCCTTTAACAGTCGGTATTCTCGTTGTATTTCTCGCACTTTTCATTGTCGGTCTCATTAGCGGTGCTTTAGGACAGGCAATTATCGGCGAAACATCCATCGGCAGCGCCGTGGCAATAGAAAAACCCCATATCCAGCTACCCGCCGAACCAATTTTCCACATAGGTGGTTTTGCCGTTACCAATACCCTGCTTACTTCCTGGATAAGTATGCTTGTGCTTGTCTTATTATGCTGGGCGATTACTCACCGGATAAAGATTATTCCTTCAAGGCTCCAGAGCTTGCTTGAGTCCGCCCTGGAATGGATGCTCAATTTCTGCGTGGAGGTTGCCGGAGAGAAAAACGGACGCCGCTTCTTCCCTTTAATTACCACCATATTCCTCTTTGTTCTGATTAACGCCTGGATGAGCCTGATACCGGGATACAGCTCTTGGAACCGTACACTCGAAGAAGAAGTACTTACGGGAATATCTGCGAATCCGGGTATGGCAATCGGTCATGCAAAAATCATCGCGGATGTAAAAGATATCGAAGAAATCCATAAAGATGATATCCTGGTCTTTGATATTTACACGCCTGAATATGAGCCTGCGTTTGATCATTGTGCGGCAGTAATACTCGATGAAGAAGACATCAATGGGAACGCGGCTGCTTTATGCCGAGAAAATGATATTCCCTGCGTAGCTGCAACTCATGAAGCAACCACTCATCTAGAAAACGACCAGAATGTCCGTGTTGACGGTTCAAGCGGTGTTATTTCAGAAATAGAGAAAATCCACATACTCCGCGGCGCCAATACCGATATCAACGTGCCGCTTGCCCTGGCACTGGTATCTTTTGTTTTTGTTATTTACAACGGGGTGAGAGCGCTGGGACACCACTTCTTCAAGGTATGGTTCAATTTCGGGCGTTTCTTCC
Organism: uncultured Dehalococcoidales bacterium; assembly: GCA_964499775.1. Classification (GTDB taxonomy): domain Bacteria; phylum Chloroflexota; class Dehalococcoidia; order Dehalococcoidales; family UBA2162; genus MGML01. The sequence continues at coordinate 2,034 of CAZCMK010000033.1, forward strand.
AGGGTCACAAGAAGCTGTTCACCGGCAAGGTCAAAGCCGGTTTCGGCGATATCGGGATGGGAGTAATCGACATTTTCGTCGGTTTCCTGGAACTGCTGAGTTACTTATTCCGTAACATTAGCTTCACTTTCCGTCTTTTCGGCAATATGACAGGGGGCGAAGCGTTGATATTAATGATGATGTTCCTCGTACCCTGGGTGCTGGCAATCCCGTTTTACGGTCTGGAACTGCTGGTCGGTACCATCCAGGCGCTTGTCTTTGCCGGACTGACGCTGGTGTTCGCCACGGTAGCTATTACACCACACGAAGCTGAGGAAGCCTGATAGACGGTTTTTAATAATATTATCCCGGTCTACACTATTACTTATAGGAGGACGAACGAATAATGGATGCAGAAACAATCAAGTTGCTGGCAGCCGGGCTGGTTATGGCTTTAGGCTCGCTGGGTCCCGGAATCGGCGTCGGGCTGGTAGCATACAGCGCTTTACAGGCAATAGGACGTAACCCCGATGCCAGGGGACCGATTATGACCACCATGATACTCGGAATCGCCATGGCTGAGGCTGTAGCCATTTATAACCTGGTTGTGGCAGTAATCCTGATTTTCGTAGCCTAGTCTGGCAGGCAGGAGGCGTATTTTGGAAGGACTCGGAATCAACGGACCATTATTGGTGGCGCAGATTATTAACTTTTTAATCCTGCTAGGCTTGCTCTACCTGTTTGCCTACAAACCTATCCTGAAAATGTTCGATGAACGTGCCAACAGGATTAAAGAGAGCATGGACATGACGGAATCCGTAAAGGAAAAGGCAGTCAGCGCAGAAGAAGATGCAAAAAAACGGCTGGAAGAGGCTGGCCGGGAAGGCCAGGAAGTGATAGCCCGTGCCATAAAAACCGGCGAGGAAATAAGGCAGAAGGCGGAACAGGATGCCAAGCCCGAAGCCGAAGCCCTCGTAACCAGGGCGCGCCAGGAAATACAGCAGGAGCGGGGTGAAGCTATCGCGGAATTGCGGAAGGAATTTACGGACCTGACCATAACGGCGGCGGAAAAGGTTATTGAGAAGGAACTGGACAAAGAAAGCCACCTCAAGCTAATCGAGAAAGTGCTTGACGAAAGCGATACGCTGAAAAAGAGTTAGACGGTTCCGCTTTTGGAGACAATAATGTCCGATAACGCATATGCAATAGAGCATGCAAAGGAGATATTCAGGACTGCCCTTGAAGGCAACGAACTGAACAAATGGCAGTCCGACCTGAGAAAGCTGGTAAACCTGACCAGAGATAAGACACTCGTTGCCTTGCTGAGTGACCCGAAAGTCAGCTTCGATGATAAGGCTGAAGAGCTGTCCGGGCGGCTTGGAGAGACGAGACCCCAGCTAATCAAGCTGTTATCCGAGCTTATCAACAGGGGCAGGCTTCCGGTAATGGAAGATATCTCCGATGAATACCAGAGACTGGTGGACCAGCACCGCGGTGTCGAAGGCACCGAGACCGCAGAGATTACCACCGCTATTCCTCTTGATGACGACTATACTCTGGGTATAGCCAGACGTCTTACCTCAATGACGGGCAAGACGGTCGTGGTAAAGGCAAATGTAGACCCGAGCATTATAGGCGGGATTATAATAAAAGTCGGCGATAAGGTTATCGACGGCAGTACTCGCAGTAAATTAGCCACCCTGAAAAGGGAAATCGGCAGAACGATTACGTGATTTGTATAAAAGTTATAAAAACCTCTTCGCGAGGAGAGCGGAGGTAAGTTAGATGACATCGAAAGGTCAGGACATCGCTTCTATTATCAAGCAGCAGATTGAGCAATTCAGTATATCGGTGACGATGGTCGATGTCGGCACCATAACCGAGGTCGGTGACGGCATCGCCAGAATCCGCGGTTTGAATGCAGCCAAGTATAACGAGTTACTACAGTTTCCCGACGATATCATGGGCGTTGCTCTGAACCTGGAAGAAGACAGTGTAGCCGCCGTTATCCTCGGTTCTTACAGTACCCTTAAAGAGGGCGACGAGGTAAAGTGCACCGGCCGTATCGCCGAGGTACCGGTGGGCGATTCGCTTATCGGCAGGGTTGTAGACCCTCTGGGGCGTCCTCTTGACGGCAAGGGTGAAGTTAAAAGCGACAGGACCCGGCCAATCGAGCGTATTGCTCCCAACGTCGCTATTCGCCAGTCCGTCAACACGCCGGTGCAGACCGGAATCAAAGCTATCGACGGTCTTATTCCTATAGGCCGCGGACAGCGGGAGCTTATTATCGGTGACCGCTCGACGGGTAAAACGGCTATCACTCTGGATACCATCATCAACCAGAAAGGCGGCGACCTTATCTGTATCTACGTTGCTATCGGGCAGAAAGCTTCAAGGGTAGCCCGTGTCATCGCCACGCTGGAAGAATACGGCGCCATGGAGCACACAATAGTGGTTGCTGCCAACGCCTCGGACTCGGTCGCCCTTCAGTACCTGGCTCCTTACGCCGGCTGCGGTATCGGTGAGGAGCTGATGGAAAACGGCAAAGACTGCCTGGTTATTTATGATGACCTTTCAAAACATGCCTGGGCATACCGCCAGCTCTCGCTTCTGCTCAGACGACCCCCGGGAAGAGAAGCCTATCCCGGTGACGTATTCTATCTTCACAGCCGTCTGCTGGAGAGAGCCGCCAAGCTGGATGATGAGCACGGCGGCGGTTCACTCACCGCGCTGCCGATTATCGAGACCCAGGCGGGCGACATGTCTGCCTATATTCCCACCAATGTTATCTCCATTACCGACGGCCAGATTTACCTTGAGACCGACCTGTTTAACTCCGGCCAGAGGCCGGCGGTCAACGTGGGGCTTTCGGTATCACGTGTCGGCAGCAACGCCCAGACCAGGGCAGTCAGGCGGGTAGCCGGAAGGCTCAGGCTGGAGCTAGCCCAGTACCGCGAGCTTGCCGCTTTTGCCCAGTTCGGAACTTCCGAGCTCGACCAGGCAACCAGAGACCAGCTCGAGCGCGGGCAGCGCACAACCGAAGTCCTGAAACAGGGACAGTACACTCCTATGTCCATGGAAAATCAGGTGTTGATTATGTATGCCGCGGTCAACGGTTATCTCGATGATATCCCCGTCGACCAGATATCCGCATTCGAGACTGAATTTCACCGGTTTGTCGAGACGAACCATCCCGAGATAGTCAGTATTATAGCCAAAGAGCAGGATATCAGCGATACGACCGAAGAATCGATAAAAGCGGCGATTACCGAATACAAACAGGGAAGAATACAGAGTCAGTAATCAGGGAGATTGAGGCGGCAGATTGGCTAATATCCGTTTAATCCAACGCAGAATACGCGGTGTCCAGAGCATATCGAAAATTACCCGTGCCATGGAAATGATAGCCACCTCCAAGATGAGGCGTACCCAGGAGCGGGGTCTCGCCGGGCGCCCCTATTCGGAGAAAATAAACCAGGTGATATCCACCCTGGCAGCAATCTCCAGCGGTGAGGTGCAGCATCCCCTGCTCCGGCGTCAGCCCGTCAATAAAATAACCATCGTGCATATCACTCCCGACCGTGGACTGTGCGCCGGCTTGGTTGCCAATATCAATCGCCAGGCAGGCAATTTCATGCTGGAGCAGTCGGTCCCGTCGTCGCTTGTCTGTGTCGGCCGTAAAGGTCGGGACTTTATGAGACGAACCCGCCGCAATGTTAAAGCCGAGTTCATCGGGCTGGGGGATCATCCGAGCTATATCGATACCCTGCCTATATCGCGGATTATTATCGACGAGTATACGGACGGGGAGACGGACGCCGCCTATCTTTCCTATACACGGTTCGTTTCGACTATGGTGCAGAAGCCGGTAATGGAGCCTATATTGCCGGTCGAACCGGCGGCCGTTACGGATACTGCACTTACAGAATATACGTACGAGCCGGACCCGGGAGCGGTACTCGGAGAACTGCTGCCGCGGTTCGTTGAAATGCAGATATACCACGCTATCCTGGAATCTATTGCCAGCGAGCAGTCAGCCAGAATGGTGGCTATGCGGAACGCTACTGAGAACGCCGCAGAGCTTACGGATGATTTAACCCTTCTCTATAATAAAGCCCGTCAGGAATCCATCACCAAGGAGCTTCTTGACATTACGGGCGGAGTCGAGGCTATGGCTGAGTAAGTCTGCTGGTTTGTGAGGTGAAAAGTGGCAAAAGGTAAAGTTGTTCAGGTAATCGGAACGGTAGTCGATGTGGAGTTCCCGCCGGACGAGCTACCGCAGTTGTTTAATTCAATAGAAGTCGAATCATCTGAAGGCAAGGTTATCCTCGAGGTGCAGGAACACACGGGCAACAACTGGGTACGATGCCTGTCACTGTCACCCACGGAGGGACTGCAACGTGGTCTCGAAGCTATCGATACCGGAGCGCCCATAAGCGTGCCGGTAGGGAGAAGTACTCTGGGAAGGCTGTTCAATGTTCTGGGCGAACCGCTGGACAACATGGGCGAAGTAAAGGCAGACGAGAAATGGGAAATCCACCGGACTCCGCCGACAATCGAAGAACAGGAGACCACAACCGAGATTCTCGAGACGGGACTCAAGGTTATCGACCTCGTAGCCCCGTTTATCAAGGGCGGTAAAGTCGGGGCCTACGGAGGAGCCGGTGTGGGCAAGACGGTAATCATCCAGGAGCTTATCCGTAACATCGCCACGGAGCACGGCGGTTTTTCGGTCTTCGCCGGTATCGGCGAAAGGTCACGTGAAGGAAACGACCTCTGGCGTGAGATGAAAGAATCGGGCGTTATCGATAAGACTGTCCTTGTCTTCGGTCAGATGAACGAGCCTCCGGCGGTCCGCCTGCGCATCGGCCTTACCGGCCTGACCATGGCGGAGTACTTCCGGGATGTCGAGAGACAGGACGTCCTTCTGTTTATCGATAACATATACCGTTACACTTTGGCGGGAATGGAGGTATCGGCTCTGCTCGGTCGTATGCCTTCCGCGGTAGGATATCAGCCGACTCTGGCTACCGAGGTCGGCGACCTCGAAGAGAGAATTACCTCCACCAGGAAAGGCTCGATTACCTCATTCCAGGCTATTTACGTCCCGGCGGATGACTATACGGACCCCGGAGTGGCTACCACCTTCGGTCATCTCGACGGCGTCGTTGCCCTGGACAGGTCGATTATGGAGCAGGGTCTTTATCCGGCGGTTGACCCGCTGGCATCTACCTCCAGGATACTCGACCCCAATGTCGTAGGTGAAGAGCACCACCGGGTAGCCCGCGAGGTACAGCGGGTTTTGCAGCGTTACAAGGACCTTCAGGACGTTATCGCCATCCTCGGTATCGAAGAACTGAGTGACGAGGATAAAATCAACGTCGCCCGTGCCCGTAAAATACAGAGATTTCTCTCCCAGCCCATGTTCGTCGCCGAGGTGTTTACCGGCAGAACGGGAAAGTACGTGCCGATACAGGAAACGGTACGCGGCTTCAAGGAAATCCTTGAAGGTAAGCATGACGAGCTGCCGGAACAGGCTTTTTATATGGTTGGACCCATAGAGGAGGCGGTGGAACAGGCTAAGACGATGGGGAGTGCCGTTTAATGTCGCCCGTCAGGCTCGATATCGTTACCGCCGAAAGGCTGGTCTACTCGGAGGATGTCGACCTTGTTGTCGCTCCGGGTGTCGAGGGACAGCTTGGAGTTCTGCCGCATCATACTCCCCTGATGACCACCCTTGAAGCGGGAGAGATGATGGTGCGGAAAGGTGACGAAGAATTCTATCTGGCTATTTCCGGCGGCTTCCTGGAGGTGCGGCCGGACAGGATAATAGTCCTTGCCGATTCGGCGGAAAGAGACGATGAAATCGATTTAGCCAGGGCGGAAGAAGCGAGGCGTCGCGCCAGGGAAAGAATCGACCAGACTACTTCCGGTATCGATACGGCTCGTGCCGAAGCGGCTCTGCGCCGTTCGCTGACGCGTCTCAAGGTGGCGGAGAAGAGGAGAAGAAGGAGAGGCGAGGGACCGCGGGTATAACCGGCTACATCACCTTCTTTTCATTCAGGCTGAGCAGCCCTTTGAGGGGTTCTATAACCAGGAGTCCGTTTTCAAGGTCGATGGATTTTACTATGTCATCCGCCGCCGGGATAAGTATCTCCCCCCTGTCTCCTTCAGCCACATAGATGTCGCCGCCGGGCATGGGTAGAATATCTTTAATCTCGCCGACCTGTTCTCCGCCGGTTGATTGTACCTTCAGTCCGATTAGCTGAAAATGGTAGTACTGCCCGTCCGGGAGAGCATTAAGCTGACTCCGGTGTATTTCTATCGACTCTCCGCGAAGTTCATCGGCATCTTCGGCATTATCGATGGCATTGAGCTTGATTATCGCATTTCCTTTTTGCCAGTCTAAACTCTTGATTACCACCGGCTGCCGGTTGATATATACCTCCGAGGAAGGATTGAATCTCTCGGGAAAGTCCGTCTCCACCTTCACTTTAAGCTGCCCATTGACTCCCCACGATGAGACAACTGTCCCCACAACGATATATTCCGGTTCAGAATTTTTCATCGGCTGTTTATAAGATACTGCGGACTATTCTATGGCATAGACGTTGCCGTCTTGAGAACCTATGTAAACCACTCCGTCAACAACTGCCGGCGATGAAGTGATGATATCTCCGGTAGCGTATTCCCACAGCTTCTCGCCGGTATCGGCATTTACGGCATAAAGCTTCCCGTCCTCGCTGCCGACGTACAAAACCGAACCCGCTATCGCCGGGGAAGACCTCACAATCCCGCCTGTCCTGAAGGTCCAGAGTACCTTCAGTGTGTTAACATCTACAGCAGCAAGTCTGTTACCGGAGCCAAGGTAAATCGTATCCTCGACGAGAATAGGCGTAGAGGTGTATTGTACGTGCATTGGAAGTGACCACAGGAATCCGGATTGGTTCGGAGGTCTCGGCAACCAGGAGAACATCAGCCATGCCTGCGTCCAGAAAGGCCTGAGTTCGTGTTCCCAGAGCCATGTCCTTGCCGTACCGTCGACAGCTGTCAACGTTCCGGTGGTGGAAGCAAAATAGACGGTTCCGTTGCTACTCACTATCGGAGATGAATAGACCGCATAGTGAGTCCTGTACCGGAGACGGCGTTGCCCGTCGATGGTACTGATAGCGTAAGAATAACCCTGCCCGCTGCCGATATAGACGATGCCGTTGAAAACAGCCGGGGATGATACTGCCGGGCTGTTCGTGTTGTGTTTCCAGAGCTCTGTTCCGTCGGACGCATTCAGGGCGTAAAGATAATAATCATCGGAGCCGAAGTATACTACGCCGTCGGCTATCGCCGCCGAAGAACGTACCGGATATTTGGTCTTGTAAGCCCAGAGCTTTTCACCGGTATCCGAATCGAGAGCGTAGAGATATCCGTCGTTCGAGCCCGCGTAAACTATGCCGTTTGCAATAGACGGTGAGGAATCGACCCAGCTTCCCGCTTTATACTCCCAGTTTTTCTCTCCCGTTTCTGCGTCCAGGGCATAGAGGTTGTAGTCCCTAGAACCGATGTATACGGTACCGTCGACCACCGCCGGTGAAGAATGGACAGGAGCGCCCGTGGAGAACATCCATTTCAGTTTACCTTCGGGTGTTTCCGCTGCGTCTCCAGTACTGCCGGTGCGGGAGAGGTCACGCCGGAACATGGTCCAGTCACCGTCCGCAGGGTTGGAATTTACCTCCTGGGGAGGTTTTGCTATGAAGTCGGTGCCGTACAGGAAAATCAGCAGGATAAGAACAAGAAAGACCACCGAACCGACGCCGATAGCCCCTAACTTAATCCTCTTTCTCCGCTTCAGGTAGCTTTCGCGGCGTCTGGTTATTTCCTCCAGCTCCTCTTCTGTTACCGGTTCGTCCTGGTTAAGTATCGCCCCCCAGCAATGCTGGCAGAACCGTGTTCCCGCAGGATTGGGTTTATGACAAACCGGGCATATGACCCAGCGTTCGGGCTCGGATGAAGAATCCATACACTATCTCCAGATATTCTTCAGAAAAATTTTGTACCAGGGCTGGCTGTCTTAGACAAGCAATTGCCTGCTCGGCTGAAGGGGGAGTACGTTAGATTTATCCGTCCGGGAGGCATTGATAACCCTTTACGAATATATTATACCACTTTATATCTTTCCGGGGCTATTTATTCAATGGCGTAAACATTGCCGTCTTGGGAGCCTATGTAGACGACACCATCGATAACGGCAGGCGATGAAGTTATACTATCCCCGGTGGCATACTCCCACAGCTTCTCGCCGGTGCCGGCATCTACGGCATAAAGCTTCCCGTCCTCGCTCCCAACATATAAAACCGAACCCGCTATAGCCGGCGAAGACCTGACAAGCCCGCCTGTCTCGAAAGTCCAGAGTATCTCCTGGGTGTTGGCATCCACGGCGAGAATCCTGTTGCCGGAGCCTATGTAAATCGTGTCTCCGTCCAGGAGAGGTGAAGAAGTTTGTGCTCTACCCAGCCAGCGTAGCCACAGGTATCCGGACTGAGGAGGAGGTTGCGGAATTGGAACACCCATTATCCATAGCTGCATCCACCAGGGTCTGATTTCGTGTTCACGCCACAAGGTTCTCGCCATACCGTCCACGGCACATATGCTGCCGCTTGTGGTGGCGAAATATACGGTCCCGTTATCGCTAACCGCCGGAGATGAATAGACCGCATAATGCGTCTTGTACCGGAGACGGCGCTGCCCGTTAACGGCATTAAGAGCGTAGGAATAACCGTGTCCGCTGCCGACATATACGATACCGTTGGCAACGGCCGGGGATGATAATGCCGGGCTGTCCGTGTCGTATTTCCATAGCTCTTTTCCGTCGGAAGTTCTCAGGGCGTAGAGATAGTAATCATCCGAGCCGAAGTAGACTACGCCGTCGGCTACCGCCGGTGAAGACTGTACCGGATACCTGGTCTTGAAATCCCAGAGCTTTTCACCGGTATCCGAATCGAGAGCGTAGAGATATCCGTCGTTCGAGCCCACGTAAACCGTACCGTCCGTCACTGCCGGTGAGGACTCGACCCAGCTTCCTGCTTTATAATCCCAGTTTTTCTCTCCTGTTTCCGCGTCCAGGGCGTAAAGGTGATAGTCCCTCGAACCGATGTAAACGGTACCGTCGACCACTGACGGTGAAGAATGGACGGAAGCGCCCGTGGAGAACATCCATTTCAATTTACCTTCGGGCGTTTCCACTGCTTCTCCCGTACTGCCGGTGCGGAAGAGGTCACGGCGGAACATGGTCCAGTCACCTTCTACAGGGTTGGAATTTACATCTTCAGGGGGTTTGTATATGGTATCGGTGAAATAAAATAGACCAAGAAGGACTGCGCCCACTAAGGCAATTACTGCAAAACCAGCGGCTGCTAACTTGAATTTCTTTTTGCGTTCCAGGTAGATTTCCTGGCGTCTGTTTAATTCCTCCAGCTCCTCGTTAGTTAGCTGGTTGTCCTGCTTGATAGCCGCTCCCCAGCAATGTTCGCAAAAACGTGTTCCCGCAGGATTGGGTTTGTGACAAACCGGGCATATGACCCAGCGCTGCGGCTCAGGCACAGACCCCATTAACTATATCCGCCCCTTCCCTGAATAATGCCGGATTTCATGATTTATCATGCCGGACATAAAACTGCCTTTCCTGGTTTATGAGGAATTTCTCAGACCATTTCCATGACTGGTTTGGGGTAGTGATACTGATTGATCGATTATCCCGGGTAAATACTAGGTAATTTCCAGGGTAGCCCTGGTTCCCGCCTTGGCGGCTTTGACCCTGACCAAGGTACGCATTGCTTCGGCTATACGGCCTTGCTTGCCAATTACTCTACCTTTATCATCATCGGCAACCTGAAGTTTAAGCGTAATGCCCTGCTCATTCTCTTCTTCCGTTACCACCACATCATCGGGTGCATTTACGATCGATTTGGCGATGTACTCTACTAGCTCTTTCATGATTTCTCCTTGATTGTTTTGAACTTATCTAAAATACCAGTTTTTGATAACAATCTGCTGACAGTCTCTGTCGGCTGTGCGCCTTTGTTGAGCCAGTTTAGAGCTTCCTCTTCATTGATAACGACTTCTTCCGGGTCCGTCAATGGATTATAATGTCCGATAATGCTGATAAATGCTCCGTCACGGGGTGCCCGAGAATCGGCTACTACCAGCCGGTAGCTCGGTCGGTTTTTGGCTCCCATTCGTCTCAATCTTATCTTAACCATTTTCGTACTAGGCTATTATGCGCTATATGTGTCGCTCTGTCAATAGTTCTGCGTATTGTAAAAAGATTATATAGTAGATATAATCGGACTATGAAGGCAAAGAGCCTGCACGGCTGGTCGCTCAGTACCTCTCAGGCAATAGAGATACAAAATCGCCTTACGGCACACGTATCCAGGAAAAACGAACTTGGTGAGGTCCGTTACATAGCAGGCGTTGATATATCCGTGGATATGGTAAGGAAAGCGGCTACCGGGAGCGCCGTCCTGCTGGACTACCCCGGACTCGAAATCGTTGAAATCGGAATGGCGCAGGGCACCCTCGATTTTCCTTACATTCCCGGTCTGCTGTCGTTCAGAGAAATACCGCTCACACTGGCTGCCTGTGAGAAATTGACCATTGCCCCCGACCTTATTATCGTTGACGGCCAGGGAATAGCCCATCCCAGGCGTATCGGCCTCGCTTCACACCTCGGTCTCTTTCTGGATACGCCCACAATCGGTTGCGCAAAATCCCTGCTCTGCGGTAAACATGAGGATGTAGAAGCCGAGCCGGGCAGCTATTCACCGATAATGGACAGGGGTGAGACAATAGGAGCAGCCCTGCGTACTAAAACGGCGGTAAAACCCGTGTATATTTCCATCGGACACAAGACCGACCTGGAAAACGCCATTCACTGGATTATGAGGTGCTCTCGCGGCTACCGCCTGCCGGAGCCTACCCGTCTTGCCCACCTGGCGGCAGGAGGAAAGCTCCGGTCTCAAAAATCCGCGGCTGCCCCCGTTATCGGGAAAAATAGATAGGTTTAATTTTATAATCATATAAATCGATGTAGGGGAGTTGACCAGTGCAGGAACTGAGGGATAAATTAAAAGACTTGCAGACCAGAATAGCCATGGCCCTGGTGCATCTTTGATATCGCTGCTAAAGAAAAAGAAATTGCCGGCTTGGAGAAGCAATCGGCACGGCCAGACTTCTGGCTGGACCAGGTGAAGGCGAAGAGAGTCATGCGCCGGTTAGCCGAATACAACAAGGTTACGGAGAAGTGGCGGGGTCTGGAAAAAAAGGTGACCGATTTAGACGAAATTGCCTCATTGGCGGAAGAAGATGACTCCTTCCGTGACGAGTTACAATCCGAAATAGAAACGGTGGCATCGCAGCTTGACGAGCTGGAGCTGGAATTGGCTTTCAGCGGGGAGTATGACGACAGGAATGCAATCCTGGCTATCCACGCCGGTGCCGGAGGCACCGAATCACAGGACTGGGCGGATATGCTGCTTAGAATGTACCTCCGCTGGGCGGAACGCCGCGGCTATAAGACGGAGATACTCGATACTTCCCCGGGAGACGAAGCGGGGATAAAAAGTGCCACCATCGGAATCAGCGGCGACTACGCCTTCGGCTACCTGAAATCTGAGCACGGCGTGCACCGTCTGGTACGCCTTTCTCCCTTTGACGCCGACCATGCCAGGCATACCTCCTTTGCTTTAATCGAGGTGCTGCCGGAAGCCGAAACCGGCGAAGATGTCAATATCGAACCGGAAGACCTGAAAGTTGATACCTTCAGGTCCAGCGGACCGGGCGGACAGCATATGCAGAAAACGAGCAGCGCGGTGAGGCTGACTCACATCCCTACTGGGATGGTGGTTACCTGCCAGAGCGAGCGCTCCCAGCACCAGAATAAGGATATCGCCATGACTATCCTTCAGTCCCGCCTGCTGAACATGGAGCTTGCCAGAAGAGCCGAGGAAAGGGCAAAGCTCAAGGGAGAACGTGTATTGGCCGGATGGGGCAACCAGATTAGGAGCTATGTTCTGCATCCCTATAAAATGGTGAAAGACCACAGGACAGATTATCAAACCTCGAATACGGACGCGGTGCTAGACGGGCAGCTGGACGACTTCATAACGGCTTATCTCCGCTCCATAGTAGGTCAGGAACAGTGATAAAGAAAATTGCGTTATTAATCATACCGGTCGTTTTTCTTGTATCCGTTTTTCCGGCACAGGCGATAGTCCGCGCCGAAGGCGGACTGACCGTACTTGACAATTCGGCCGAGGCGGATTTCCCATATAAACTCAACTTCAGTCTTTCGGCAGAGAGCGATACGGATATTACGGATATCCGCCTGCATTATAGCGTCGACCGTAAAAGCTATGCCCGGGTGACGAGCGAGGCGTATATCGAGTTTGTCCCCGATACCGGCGTGGATGTTGAATGGGCATGGGATATGAGAAAGACGGGTGGTTTACCTCCGGGGACTAACGTACGGTACTGGTGGACGCTTGAAGATTCCGGCGGCACAAAGATAGAGACTGTTCCTGTAGATATTCGCTTCGATGATGACCGCCATGACTGGCAGATATTAACTGAAGGCAGGATAACCATGTACTGGTATAAAGGTGGACGTTCCTTCGCCGATGAACTGATGGCTGCCGCCCAGGAGGGTCTTGAGCTACTTAACAGGGAAATAGGCGTCTACCTGAATAACCCTGTTGATATTTATATATACGCAAACTCGCAGGACTTACAGAGTGCCATGATTTTCCCCCAGTCATGGACGGGGGGAGTGGCTTACCCGAGATACAGCGCAATAGCTATCGGCATAGAACCCGATAACCTTTCCTGGGGAACGAGGTCTATTGTCCACGAACTGACACACCTGGTTGTCCATCAGATGACCGATAACCCCTACCTGGACCTGCCGACATGGCTCGATGAAGGACTGGCTATGTATATGGAAGGTCCTCTCAGTGGCTCGTTCGTTTATTATCTATCCAAAGCAATAGAGGGCGACGCTCTAATCTCGGTGCGGAGTCTGGCGAGCCCCTTTTCGGCGTATGCCGATAAGTCCTATCTCTCGTATGCCCAGAGCTACAGCCTGGTGCAGTTTCTAATCGCCGCCTACGGTCAGGAAAAGATGCTCGAACTGCTTACCGTATTCAGCGAGGGAACCGGTTATGATGAAGTTCTTTTAAACGTCTATGGCTTTGATATGGACGGACTTGATAAAATGTGGAATGATTATATCGACTATATATCGGAGCAGCAGTCCGAAGAATCGGCGGAAACGGTGTCTGTACCGATAGCCGGAGTTTTTAACCGGCAAGCAGAGAGGTTGTGATGGGAAAGAAGTCCTTCACTATCCACGATTTGCCTGTTGCGGAGCGACCCAGAGAACGGCTGCAGAAGTACGGTCCCGAGGCGCTGTCCGCCCAGGAGATTCTTGCCCTTATTATGGGACGCGGCATCGCCGGCGAATCGGTAACGGTCACGGCGCAGAGACTGTTAAGCCAGTTCGGAAGCCTTAAAGGGATTGCTGTCGCTTCTATAGAAGAGCTTTCGCAGGTAAAGGGAATCGGCTCCGCCAAGGCTTCCCAGATTAAGGCTGCCTTCGAGTTGGCAAACCGTCTGGACAGTTATCCGGAATCGGGTAAAACCCCGGTAGTCAAAACACCTGAAGATGTTGTAAGCTTGATAGGAGGAAAACTCAAGGAAAAGAAGAAGGAGCATTTTCTGGTTGTTTTACTGGATACCAGAGGGAAGTTGATAAAACTCTCGGAAATTTCCGTGGGCAGTCTGGACAGCAGTATCGTCCATCCCAGAGAAGTCTTCAAAGAGGCACTATCAGCCAGCGCCGCCTCAGTTGTCTTTGTTCACAACCATCCCTCCGGCGACCCCGAACCATCGGAAGAAGATGTTAAACTGACCGAGAGGCTTGCCCAAGCGGGGGAAGTGATGGGCATAGAAGTCCTTGACCATGTAATAATTGGCGGTAATAATAGATATCAAAGCCTGAAAAGGGAAGGGTTGTTTTAGCATGCCCAGGTGTCCTAACTGCGGCCAGCAGACCAGCGGTGATAATTGCGAGTGGTGCAATTTCCCGATAATAAGGCGTGTCCCGAAAAGGCGCAGGATAACCACGGTAACCAGGAAAGCCAGGGTAGCCGAGAAACAGACTGAAAAGCAGGCGAGGGAAGAAATTGCAGGAGCAGCCCGTGAAAAAGCCAGCCATGAATCTTTAGCCACTAAAGAGATGGCAAAACGGACTGCGAAAGAGGAGAAACAGGCAAGAAAGGCTGAAGAACAGGCGCGTAGAGAAGCCGCTATAACAGTCAGGGAGAAAGCAAAGCAGGAAGCCGAAGAGGCCAGGAAAACCAGAGAAGCCGAAGAGCAGGCGAAGAAACAGGCTGAAATAGAAGCTAAAGAGAAGGCGAAACGCGAAGCTGAAGAAGCGGAAAAAGCCAGAGAAGACGAAAAGCAAGCAAAGAAGCAGGCTGAGATAAAAGCAAAAGAGAAAGCCGAACAGGAGGCTATAGAAGCCCGGATAAAAGCCCGGACGGAAGCGGAAGAAAAGATAAAAGCCAGGGAAGCTGAGATTGAAGCCAAGAAGCAGGCTGAACTGGAAGAAAAAGAAAAAGCCAGACAGGAAGCCGAAGAAGCCAGAAAAACCAAAGAGGCTGAGGAAAAGGCGCGAAAAGAAGCCGAGATAGAGGCGAAAGAGAAAGCCCGGCATGAATCTCTGGCTGCAAAAGAAATGGCAAAGCGGGAAGCCGCCGAGGCTAAAAAGGCCAGAGAAGCTGAAATTCAGGCAAAGAGACAGGCGGAGATAGAATCCAAAGA
>CAZCMK010000033.1:16986-21258 GCA_964499775.1 uncultured Dehalococcoidales bacterium
CCAAAGAAAAGGTAAAACGCGAAGCCGAAAAGGCGAAGAAAGCAGCGGAAGCTGAGAAACAGGCAGAAATAGAAGCGAAGGAGAAGGCTAAGCGCGAAGCCGAAGATGCCAAGGAAGCCGCCGAAGCCGAGGAGCAGGCGAAGAAGCAGGCCGAGATAGAAGCTAAGGAAGAAGCCAAACGTGAAACCGAGGAAGCTAAGAAAGCCGCAGAGGCTGAGAAGCAGGCGAAGAAGCAGGCCGAAATAGAAGCTAAAGAGAAGGCAAAACGGGAAGACGAGGAAGCAAAAAAGGCCGCGGAAGCCGAGAAGCAGGCGGAGATAGAGGCGGAAGAAAAGCCTGAAGAGGTGATAGAACCTGTTGAAGAAGTACCCGCTGTAGAAACCGGGGAAGTGGCAGAAAAAGCTGTAGCGGGAGTAAATGCTGAAATCTACAGGAGAGCTATCGAGCCGCTTCTAGCAACGCCGCTGAACAAAAAACAGGTCGAAAACATTGAGGAATACCTCGAACAGATAGAGAAAATAGTCGAAGAATTGAACGCCGATAGGTTCGGTACCGGTGAAGCGATACGAAGGCTCCGGAATATTTCTGCAAAGATGTCCGGATAGGTACCGATTCACGCTGTTCTACCAGGGAGACTACATTGCAGGTTGATTTCAATAAACTGGAGAGGGCTTTTAATCCAAAATGCCTGGTAGTTGTAGGAGATAAGAAGGAAAGCAACTACATGTGGCTGCGGTCGCACAGTAATTTCAAGGGAAAGCTATATTCTGTTCAGGTTGCCCCCGAAGAAATCGAAGGAATCGAAACCCTCGGGGTGGAAAATTATACCAGCCTGATGGATATCCCGGAACCGATAGACCTGGTAATCGTGGCCGTTCCCAGAGCGGTAGCCCCCAGAATACTGGAGGACTGCATACGTAAGGACGCAGCCGTCGCCCATTTCTTCACCGCCGGTTTTTCTGAGACCGATACCAGAGAGGGAATCGAACTCGAACGCACACTCACCGAAATGGCGGAAAAGAGCAATTTCCACCTTGTCGGCCCCAACTGCATGGGGATATTCAATCCCGGCATCGGAGTCGGTCAGGGTGCGGCGTTCCAGAGCGATGGCACTGCCGGTTCGGTGGGACTCATCTCCCAGAGCGGCACTCACGCCGTCACCTTCAATCGTGAAGCGTCTCTGCACGGACTGGCTATCAACAAGACGGTCAGTTACGGCAACGGAATAGTCCTGGATTCACCGGATTACCTGGAATATTTCGGGCGCGACCCGGGAATAAAGGTAATCGGCATGTACCTGGAGGGAGTGAAGGACGGCAGGAGGTTTCTCAGGGTTCTGAAGGAGGTATCCGCCAAAAAGCCGGTGGTGATATGGAAAGGGGGGCGGACGGAGGAGGGAGACCGGGCTATTGCCTCGCATACCGGCTCTCTTGCCATATCCCGGTCGATATGGGACGCAGCCGTGAAGCAGCACGGGGCGGTGACCGTTTCGAGTCTGGCGGAGCTTATCGATACCCTGAAAGCTGTCCAGTTTCTTCCCCGCGTTTACGGTGATAGGGTCGGCATTACCGGAGTATCCGGGGGACAGTCCGTAGCCATTGCCGATGCCTTCGCCGAAGCCGGACTGAAGGTGCCCACCCTTACTCAGAAGTCTTATGATGAGCTTGCCTCCTTTTTTACCCTGATCGGAGGAGGATACCGCAATCCCATAGATACCGCCAACCAGAACCGCCGCGAGATAGGGCGTATTATCGAGATTTTATTACGGGACAACAACATCGATAACCTTGCCCTGCTGGTCTCTTCACGCTTCGGGCCCGGGGGACCGGATAGTAATTTTAACAGATTACTGGTTGATATCAGGAAAAAGACTGAAAAGCCGATAATTACCGTTCTCAACTGGGCGTTCTCGCCGGAGGACGTAAAGCAGGCGGGAGAGATCATTAAAAACCTTCAGGAAGGCGGCATCCCCGTGTTTATCTCGCTGGAGCGTGGTGCCTTTGCCTTGAGAAAAGCACTTGACTACCACAATATGCGGAACCGCCCCGAATAACACTACTTGAGCTGGACTATTTCAGCCTCGACCTTGCCGGCATCGACCTTCAGCAGCGCCACTGTGCCGAGTGCGAGTTTGTACCCTGGGAAGGTGGGACTGCCGGGATTTACCTGTAGTATGCCGTCATTATTTATCAGCTCGGCCTTGTGCGTATGCCCGTAAACGATAACGTCGGGGAGCCTATCCGGCTGCCGAATGCTTTTTAAACCAGCCGGTATATTAGCGGGTTTCTGGTGAACGAGCCAGATAGTAACGTCCTCGATATCGAGGACGTGCCTGCGTTTTACACGCCTGTCGGTGATAGTCGTGCTGTAGTCGTCGTCTCCCTCGGAGGCTAGGACCGGCGCTATGAGTTCGAGTTCGTCCAGCACGGACAGTGAATAGATATCTCCGGCGTGTAAAATAAGCTCGACTTCGCTAAAGACCCTTTTTAGCTGTTCGGGGAGTTCTTTGGCGTGTTCGGGAATATGTGTGTCAGAAATCAGTCCGATAAGCATATCTCAACTTAAGATTATCCAATCACCAGCGTTTCTTTGTCAATTTTCACAGTGAACGGCGGTTCTACGCCGCTTTTTTGTGCTATATTTATTAGTTAAGGCTTCAATCATGGAATCGATTTCGGGCAAATTTATAAAAATAGTCCTCGCAGTTATTGTGACTCTCGCTTTACTGTCCTGCGTGCTGGTCGGCGGCTGCCGCCCGACCGGAGACGGAGAAGATACACCCCCCGGCAAAGATGAGGTCCTCAACCTCTACGGCATCGACCCGCATACCCTAGACCCCGCTGTTTCCGGCGATTCGTCCTCCCACCAGTACGTTACCCAGATATTCAGCGGTCTGCTTTACCTCGATGAAAATCACGAGCCTGCCCCGGACATCGCCAGGGACTGGAAGGTCGGTAATGGCGGAAAGACCTATACATTCTACCTCCGGCGGGACGTGAAATTTCACGACGGTAGCCCGGTTACGGCCGCCGATTTTAAATACTCGTGGGAGCGTGCCTGCGACCCCGCTACCGGCTCGATGACATCGGCCGGCTATCTGGGCGATATCGTCGGGGCTAAAGACATGCTTGCCGGTAAAGCCGGCGAAATCAGCGGTATAAAGGTTATTGATGATTACACCCTTGAAGTGACTATTGACGCCCCGAAGTCTTATTTCCTTTATAAGCTGGCTTACCCCACTTCCTTTGTCGTTGACAGGAACAACGTAGAGTCGGGAAACGATTGGTGGCGTGACCCTAACGGCACCGGCCCCTTCTCGCTAGGGCAGTGGGATGAAGAATCGAGGATTGTCCTGGAGAGGAACGGACTCTTTTATGGAGAGCGCGCAAAGGTAAGTTCCGTAATATTTAACATCCTGGGTGGTATTCCTATCGTATTGTATGAGACCGGACAGATAGATATCACCGGCATCTCTGCTTACCAAAAGGACATGGTAACGGACCCGTCGAGCCCATTTTACGATGAATTACAAATATTCCCGGAGTTCAGTTTTTACTATCTCGGCTTCGACGTTAACAGGCCTCCTTTCGACGATATCAATATCCGGCTTGCTTTTACCATGGCTATAGACAAGGAAAAGCTGGTATCACTTGTGTTCAGGGATATGGTGGAGCCGGCGTACGGAATCCTGCCGCCCGGTTTGCCCGGCTATAACGAAAACCTGACAGGCTTCTCATTCAATCCGGAAAGGGCGAGGGAGCTGATTGCGGAATCGGCATACGGCGATGTCTTAAATCTGCCGCCCATCACGCTCACCACGGCAGGCTGGGGTGGGGTAATATCGCAGGATCTTGAAGCAATCGTCGACCAGTGGCGGCGGCACCTGGGAGTTGAGGTAACGGTAAGACAGCTCGAACCCGAAAGATATATCTACAACCTGACACGGGAGAAGGACGGGATATTCGAGATAGGCTGGATTGCGGACTACCCTCACCCGCAGGGTTTCCTGGAGACTCTCTTTCAAAGCGAGGCGGAATACAACTACGCCGAGTACGGCAACCCGGAAGTGGACTCCCTGCTCGATATGGCAAGCCGGGAGCAGGATGCCGAAGCTGGCTTCGTCCTCTACCGGCAGGTAGAGCAAATGCTCATCGATGATGCCGCCTGCATACCCTTATGGTTCGGAGAAAGCTATGTGCTGGTTAAACCCTATGTCCACGGCTATCACCTCAACCCCTTCGGCCTGGCCATGCTCAATAAAGTGTGGGTTGA
>CAZCMK010000034.1:0-12548 GCA_964499775.1 uncultured Dehalococcoidales bacterium
CCCTCGTCGATAAGACCGAGAAGCAGTTTCTTGAAATTGGGCCAGTAGAACTTCTTGAACTGCTCATCGGAAAGGAATCCGTCGGCTCCTTTGTGAAGGGGAATGAATACCACGGGGCAATTGTTCGCCCTGGCATTACTGGCTCCCATCTTCACCGCAATAGGCGTCATGGTTTCAATAGCTTCCAGCAGCTTATCGGGCTGGCGGTACATATCCACCATGATGCCCCGGCTTCCTCTCATGGTATCGCCTATAATATCGTAAGGCACTTTACAGCCTCCGCCGAAGAAAGTGGGCAGTCCGGCAGCCGTCATCTTGGCTGCGAATATACCTACAGGCTCAATCCATTTCAGGGCTTCTGCACCCGCCTCGAACAATAGCTTAAAAGCTTCCTGGACATCGGGCACACCGAAGGGGAGGAAATTGACGGCGGAGAAACCGCCGTACATTTCCTGATTGTTGGTTATGGGCGGGAAAGCGCCGAGAGCTCCCAGTTTCCCGAATATCCGGGGGTAATATGTTGTCAGGAAAAAGAGAGTCGGGTCCTGAATCAGAGCATCATACTCATCAGCCATCATATACTCGCCTTCATTACACTGGTATGAATGTTCTTTGGCCACTCCGTGCCCCGGCCAGGAATAGAGCTTATAATCCAGGATATCGAACATCCTCCCCGGAGGAGACACAACCGCGCCGCCGTGCGCATCCACCTGCATCTCCATGTAGCATTTTTCAAATGTCTCGAGAAGCTTATCATAGTCATACATTACGTCATAAGGGGTATATCCGCAGTAATGTGCGGGGTAAAAGCCTAACATGGGAACAATCGGCACTCTGTCCGGCTCTTTCTTCAGCTCAACGGCATCGAGCAACCTGGTTACTCTTTCCTTGTATAGCTTCTCGGCCTCGGGACTGTTGTACTCCACACCTTCCGGCGAAACCCACTTATTTATAAGGTCCTGTTTTTTCTCATCGGGGGTTAGTTCTCCCCATTTCTTTTCCATTATTCTTTCCTCCTGAATATTCGTTGATGAGAGTTCTCGCTAAGCACCGACCCATTTCTTGGCTAAAGCCACGCCGGTCATGGCGTCTTTACCATAAGCATCTGCGCCGGTAAATTTCATCACCTCCTCGGTAATCTGGCCGCCGCCAATCATAATGTTGACTTTATCTCTCAGACCGGCTTTATTGATAGCTTCAACGGTGTCTTTCATAGAATCGTATGCCAGTGTAAGAAACCCGCTTAAACCAACAATAGGAACGCCACTCTCTTTAATCACTTCAACAAATTTCTCCGCAGGAACATCCACTCCGAGGTCGGTAACTTCGAAACCGTTGACATCGAGCATGAAGACGACTATGTCCTTGCCGATATCATGTATATCCCCGGCAACCGTACCTATGACCACCTTGCCCAGGCGCTTGACCTCCACTTCTTTACCCATCTTCGGCTTGACCATATCGGTTATCGCCTTCAGTATCTCTCCCGAGTAAACGAGGTCGGGAATAAAGTACGTACCGTCGGCAAACCGGTTTCCCACCGTCTCCAGAGCTTTCCTGGCGTCGTTGAGAATCGCCATCGGGTCTTCTCCGGCATTCAGTCTGTCTTCCACAATCTTGAGAGTTTCTTTTTCCTTCAAGTCCGCCAGAGTATTAACCAGATTTTCAGCCATTCGACTTTACCTCCTTAAACTGTGTATTATTGAAGCAGCCCATATATTTCATTTTACCTCATCTGCACCCCCAATATTTTACTCCTGTCAGCCGACATATTATACCATCGGTTAAGCTACAATCCCAGATAGGCTTTCCTTACATGGTCGCTCTCGAGCAGGACATCGCAGGTACCGTCCAGCCCCACGTAACCGTTTTCCAGCACGCAGGCACGATCAGCCGTCTCCAAGGTGTGCCTGACATTCTGCTCCACCAGTAAGATAGTAATACCCTGCTCGCGTAACGACTTTATAACGCTGAAAACCTCTTCCACAAACTTCGGCGCCAGACCATACGAAGGTTCATCGAAGATGCATAATTTCGGCCTGGACATCAGGCCTCTACCCATAGCCAGCATCTGGTGTTCGCCGCCGCTCAGCGTTCTGGCTAGCTGCTTATCCCTTTCCTTCAGCACGGGGAATATCTCGTAGACCTGTGCCAGTGTTTCATGTTTGATTTTCCAGGCATGGAGAGGATAGGCGCCCATTTCAAGGTTCTCACGCACCGTCATATCATTGAACACTCTACCACCCTCTGGTACATGAGAAATGCCCATCTCTACAATGATATGGGGTTCCAGACCGTCAATTCTCTCACCGAGGAATTCTATACTACCTGAAGCCGGTGTTATCAAACCGGATATAGTGTGGAGCAACGTGGTTTTACCTGCTCCGTTTGAACCCACCAGAGCGTAAATTTCCAGTTTATTCACAGTTAACGATAAATCAAATAACGCCTGTGCCTTACCATAAAAGGTGTTTATATCCTTTATTTCAAGCATCGGCTTACTCTCCAAGATACACCTCTACAACGGTTCTGTTGTCGGCAATCTCCTGTGGCGTTCCTTCGGCAATCTTCTCGCCGTGATGAAGCACCATGATACGGTCACATACGCCCATAATTGCCTTCATTACGTGTTCAATCATGAAAATGGTAACTCCTATTTCCCTTATCCTGGCAACCAGTTCCATAGCCTCGGCTACCTCGGTATGGTTTAAGCCTGCCATCAGCTCATCGAGCATCAGCAGTTCCGGTTTGGTAGCCAGCGCCCTGGCTACTTCCACTCTTTTCTGGTTGACCAGGGTCATGTCACCTGCCAGAGTAGCTCTAGCCGCCGAAAGCCCGACGAACTCCAGCAACTCTTCAGCCTCCCTCGCGGCATCCGCCGAAGACTCTCCGGCTGGACTGCCAAATAGCGAACCGACATATACATTGGTAACAGCCGGCATATTGTGGAATATCTTGACTGCCTGGAAAGTCCTGGCCACTCCTTTCCTGCATATCTGGTTCGGGCTGAGGCCGGTAATCTCTTCGCCTTTGAATTTTATAACTCCTTGCCTGGTGGTAAGCGCAGCCGATATCAGATTAAACAGGGTCGTTTTACCGGCGCCATTGGGACCTATCAGACCCACGATTTCTCCTTCATCGACGTGGAAATCCACGTTAGAAACCGCGGCTAATCCCCCGAAGTTTTTACCGACTCCTTTACCCTCAAGTATCCGCATACTTTCTCCTGAAACCTCTCACCCACAACTTCTGTATCAGTCCTACCAGCCCGTTTGGCATATATAATATGGACACAACAAGTATTATACCGAAAATAAGCATATATAACTCGGAAAACCTGGTAATAAGGACTTCCTGCAGATAGGTAAAAATAACCGCACCTATCACCGGGCCGTAAATCCTTCCCATCCCCCCGAATATAGCCATCAGTACCGGGAGAAAGGAGATTTCCGGGTCGAAGGCGATACCGGGGTCGATATACGTCCATCTGGTGGCTATAGTTGCACCGGCGGCTCCGATGAAGAATGCGCTCAGTCCATAGCTGAGAATCTTCACCATTGTCGTGTTAATACCGATATGGGCTGCGGCTTCCTCATTTTCGCCGATACTCTGTAAAGCCAGCCCCCACCTGGAACGCCGCAATAAGTAGGTGGTAATTATCAAGACTACGAAAATGGCAAGCATGGCGAAATAGATAATGTTGTAGTCATAAATCACCACAAACCGACCACGCGTGCCGGTCACATGTAACTCCCAGAACATAAGAAGATTGGATATGAGCATCACGAGTCCGAAAGTAAAGATGGCGAAATATATACCCCTCAACCTCAGTGTCAGAGCACCGACAAGGAGAGCAACTACCGCACTGGCAAGACCGCCAGCAATCATAAACAGCGGCAGGGGCAGTATATCTCCCAGGAAAGCCGCCGTATATATACCCACTCCGAAGAAGGCAGCCGTAGCCAGCGACATATAGCCGGTAGGTCCGGAGAACATAGCCCAGCTAACAGAAAGGATAATATACATATATATACTGGTCAGCAGTATAGGAGTATAACCGGGAGCATAGAGGGGTAGGGTGGCTAACAGAACCAGGATTATGCCACTTATTACCTGCAGTCTATACTTTGAGATAATTTCCATCATGTTCATTTATTATTTTCCAAAGATACCTGTTGGCCTTACCAGGAGCATGACAATAAATATAAGGTAGTAAGCGGAAAGCGATAAACTCGGTTCATAATGAGTAACTATCTGGCCGATAATACCCAGTATAAAACCACCGATAAAACTCCCGGGTATACTGCCCAGCCCCCCCAGTACGACCACGATGATTGCAATCACGGTAAAGCCCAGCCCCATGGTTGCCTGTATAGAAAAGCACATGCTGTAAAGAACACCGGCAAGGCCGGCCATCAGGGCGCCGAAGCCGAAGCATAAAGCCAGAACCCTGTTAATGTTTACTCCCATCAGCTCCGCCGCCGAAGGGTCCTGTGCCGCCGCCCGAATTGCTTTTCCCATCCTGGTGCGGGCTAAAAAGATATAAAAGGCAAGTCCTATACCTAATGCAAACCCAAGGGTGACCAACCGGTTGGTAGCAAATATCGCCCCTCCCAGATTAACCGGAGATGCCAGAAAAGAATATCCTCTTGAAGAAGTACTCCAGATTATTATGGCTATGTTTTGTATTATATAAAGGAGGCCAAAGGTGGCTAACAACGAGTTACCTTCAAAGACAGCTACTGACGGTGAAGATTTAGAAAGCTTTCTGAACAAAGTCCGGTGAAGTATAAAACCGATTACAAAAATTGCAGGACCGACTATAACCAGAGAAATCAGCGGATTTATATCAAATGTGGCAAACAGCAACCAGGTGCCGAATGCCCCGAGCATGATGAATTCACCATGAGATATGTTAAGAACACGGGCAACACCGTACTGGAGACTCAAACCCATAGCGATAAGGGCATAGATACCGCCTATCAATAGACCGCCGATAACTACATCCAGAACTGTTACTAAATCCATAGGAATAGCTCTCTACATTCTGACAATCATGAGTGCAGGCTGCCTTGCAGGTGTGCAATAATTCCCTTGAGAAAAATATACTCTTCTTAAGGGTGTCATTATACACCCCCCAGACAGCCCGCTTACTATTTAAGGTGCTTATATTGTCACTATATACTGCGTTTTGTTACGGTGCTGGCCACGCCGGTTTCGGGTAGACGACCTTGCTTGTGGTAACCTTATCCGATGGGCCTATAACTTCATAGGTGCCGTCCTGCCACTGTCCAACCTGCCCCGGATGGCAATCCTTCGATAACAGTCCGCCACCTTCACCAGCGGCAGTCATATCGAACCAGGTATCCCCTAGAATCGTATCGAAGTGTTCTGAAGCCATTACATCTCTTACTTTAGTGTTATCGAGGGAACCTGCCTTTTCTATAGCCTGTCCAAAGCATTCCAGCGCAGCATAATAGAAGGCGCCTCCCCACCAGTCCATCGCTCCCAGACCAAAGCGTGCGACGAACTTATCAATCCACTCGGAAAGTGCAGGGGATGATTTCTTGTTAAAAGCACCAAAGCCGATTAGTCCTTCCAACATCTCAGCGCCGTAGATATCCTTAAAGAACTCGAAGTTGACCCCAGGACCAAGTACCATCGCCTTTGGGTTATAACCAATCGCTGCTGCCTGGCCCGGAACCGCTATAGTCGTAGGGGGATAGACATAAGCGCAGAGTGCATCAGCCCCGGAATCCCTGGCTGCCTTCAATACCAGCTCGACATCCTCGGCGTAAGGTGGGACGGCCTCAGCCATGACTATTTGTATACCGACCTTCATGAATTCGCTGAGTGATGTATGGTAATACTCCACGCCATGGAGGTCGTTGATATAGATAATTGCCGCTGTCTTGACTCCCTGCGCTGCCAGAACTTCAGCCAGGACCGGTATCTGGTAGTAATCGGAATAGTTCAATACGCCAAACACATAAGGCAATTCAGGAAGCATATCGGTGAGAGTCGTACAACCACCCTCGGCTCCCAGGTATACATACTTGTATTTATTCGCCAGAGGAGCGGAGGCGTAGAGGAAAGCGGTGGAACAGTTAGGGAAGAGGAAGTCTACCTTATCCTCCAGAATCAACTTCTCAATCAGTCTTATAGACGTACCCAGGTCACTGGTATCATCATATATCTTGAGCTCTACCGGCATTTTCTTTCCGGCTACATCCAATCCACCCGCGGCATTCACTTCCTCAGACCACATTGTCATAATCGGACCCATGGCAAAGTCCCCGATCTGAGCCAAGGGGCCCGATACAGGTCTGGCTGCCCCGATAACTATTTTATCTTTCTCAGGTGCAGCTCCACCGCAGCCTACCACACACAGTGATAAAGCCATAACCAGAGCAAGTACACTACAGATAACGATGGTTGATAACTTTTTCTTCATATATATCCTCCTATCCAGATAAAGTGGATTACTTGATATTACGATTCTAGCTCATCTCTCACCCCCAGTTATGGACTGAAAAGCCCTCTTGCTTAGTATTTATTGCCTAATAAAGAATAAACCAGCTAATTCCATCAAGGCATTATATTTTAGACTCTATTTGTGTTTTTTACAATAGCACGAACAGGTACAAATTACAATACATAAATGGTTTTTTATTACTTATTTTAAAATAAACTTTCGTATTTGCCTATTGACATCTTAATATAAAGGAACTACACTTCAGTTCAAACATGTAAAATCAATGTCAAAATAGGATTCATCATCTTGTACCTTCTATTATGTGGAAGCTAATATGATAAGACAAAGGGCACTGGAGATGTTGGAGGATAAAGCATATTCTGGTGCTCTTATGTTTTCCACCAGAGATTTTCTAAGATACACCTTGATTCTATTCCCGGGTTATTGTTAAATGTATTAAAGTAAAAGGATTTTAAATAAATAATTAAATATTAATGTGTCGGTCCGACGTAAGCCGGTCCTGTCGGGGGAAACCAGGGTGCTGAATGTTGTGCAGCTCACATCAGCTTAAATACCAACCATACCCCTCCCGTGTCCGGAGCCCTGGGGGTAATCGGGCTTTGCGGCAGGGCCGGCATCCAGGAGGTGCTATTTTGAGATAATCTAATTTGTTAATAAACGTCCCTGGTTCAGTAGTCGACTATTAATTGCTAAAATATATCATCTGGAACAGGACATACAGAACAAGATAGGAGGTAAATATAGTAAATTATGAAGAAGATTGTTTGGGTGGTAGTGAGCTGCTTGATGACATTATCGCTGATAATAGCATCATGCGGTGGGGGAGAAGAAACGGGAGGAACGGTAAAGGAGGAAGGAACAGGCCAGACGGTGACGGTTGGTGCTGAGGAAGAAGAGGGAGCTGCGAGGGAGGAAGAGGTTGAGGCTCCTTCAGATCAACCACAATACGGCGGCTCCCTGGTCGTAAGGGATCTTTCCGACCCGCTGTGCTGTGACAGCTTTGCCAATAAAATGATGACCGGTGGTCTGGTGCTGTGGTGGTCCTATGAGCAGCTTCTGAAGTTCGACTGGGCAAGAGGTCCTGCCGGCACCGGGGAATTCACTAACCTCGCTGTAGCCAGTCCGGAGGCTCAGATGGGAGGAGAGTTGGTTGAAAGTGTGGAGAAACCCAGTCCGGAAGTCTGGGTACTCAACATCCGGCAGGGAGTGCACTATCAGGATACCGGCACTGAAGCCGGGGACTTGGTAGGGGGTCGTGAAATGACTGCCGACGACGTTGTCTATGCTTATGAAAGGAACGTCCACAGTCCTACTGGGGCGATACAGGTGTTGCAGCCACGTTGTGCCGCGGCATTCACGATCGAGAAGACCGGTCCCTGGCAGGTAACCTTCACCACACCGGTACAGCCGATAACAGCCCAGTGGTGGGTGATCGAAGGCGGGGGCTATGGTTATATGTATCCGCCCGAGCTCGTCGAAACATACGGCAACCTTAACGACTGGCATAATACCGTGGGCACAGGCCCCTGGATTCTGGAGGACTGGGTTCCGTCAACCTCAGTTACTTTCAGGCGTAATCCGAACTATTGGGGCATAAATCCCGTCGGTCCCGGCAAGGGCGATCAACTGCCTTACGTGGACAAGGTGAAAAGGCTTATCATAGCTGACTCATCAACTGCCCAAGCGGCGGTGCGCACCGGTAAGCTCGACTTTTATAGTGCCAACTACGATGGCTTCGGAGAGATGCTGCGCACTGCGCCCGAAATGGAGTACCTGGAATATCTGGGCGATGGGTTCGGCAATGCTCATGGCGTCAATTTCAAACTCGACGACCCGACCAAGCCCTGGGCACGGACCGAGGACGGCAAGAAGGTGCGCCAGGCGCTGATGCTGGCTATCGACTATGATACCGTTATTAGAGACTACTTCAACGGCAAGGCGGAAAAGGACACGGTCCTGGTTAACCGCAACTTCACGGGAGCAGGCTATCAGCCGCTGAGCACGATGTCTGATGAAGTCCAGGAGCTTTACAGCTACAACCCGGAGAAGGCAAGACAACTTCTGTCTGAGGCCGGCTACCCAGACGGCTTCGCGGCCGAGTTGCTGGTGCCCAGTGTTCCAACGGATATCGCAGACCAGGCCTCCATCATCAAAGACATGTGGGAGGATATAGGTGTCACCATTAACTTAAACCCCACGGAGGGGAGCGCCCTCACGGCTATGGTCACTCGTTCCTTCGCCTGGGATGACATGTTCTTTGGGACCTTTGCAGGTGGCACCGTGGGCTCTTTCGGATTCTCTCTCTATACGTATTTCGGCTACTACCGGGGTGATAACCGGCCCCAGTTCGCCAGCCGAACTGACCCCAATGGAGAACCTGACCCCATAATCGAAGCCGCCTTTACGAGAACCCAGGAGAACATATACGTCAACTGGCCCGAAGCCTATAAGGCAGTGGAAGAGATAAGACCATACCTGATAGAGAACGCTTTCAGGGTACCGTGGCCACAGCCTTACATGTATAATATGTGGTGGCCCTGGGTGAAAAATACCTACGGTCAGGGACAGGTACCGTATTTCTTAAAGTACTACTGGGTTGACCAGGCTCTGAAGACGGAAATGGGTTACTAGACTTGGTATAGTAAAATCAAGAAAGCAGAACAGGTATTGAATCGCCATAAAAAGGGGGTAGGACAGAAGTCCTACCCCCTGACCTGTTAAGGTATTATGTTACTTCCCCTTAACGGTCTCTGGTTTTAAGTTGCTTAGTCAGGCCCTGCCACATTTCCACGTGCCTTTCCTCATCGACAATGATTCGCTTTATCATAGCGACCGTTTTATCATCGAAATTAACCCTGTTCAGGAAACCGCCGTAGTCGCTGATCGCCCGTCTTTCAACCAGGGCATCGGTCTTCAGAACGAGAATTCTACCGAATAATCCCGCTACAAGAGCCAGTATCCTCCCCGCTGTCTGGAACAAGAACCCGATATGGGACTGGTTGCCATTCAACTCCAGGATGCGTTTTTTAAGGATATCGACATGATGCTGCTCGTTATCAGCCGCCGCGGTAAGCTTATTTACGATGTCTTCTTCGGGAAAAGAGCGGCGCTGTGTAAGGTAAATCTGCGTGGCGAACCTCTCCATATTATACATAAACTTCAGGGCACTGATACTCCATCTCATAACACCACACCCACCTGACCATCATATCATCCGGTCTTAGACCTGATAAATCCGCTCTTTTATATTTTACCATTCTTTACGCTTTCGCGTTCCATCCACCCGCAGGAGGTCTTGTATTGGGCGGAGGCGGGTAGGGCATACCCAGGCGGAAGTGTTCGCCGGTTGCTTTCCTCTTCCAGCGTACTCTCTGATTTAGCGGATGATTGAGGGTGATAGCCCCCTCTTGCCACAGTGAACAGGCTTTCACGCAGCAACCGCCGTACCAGCACTCGTCGGGATATAATACAACCGGCGGCTTTCCCTTAACCGGATTAGGCATCAGCAGGTCCATCATACATACTTCGACGCACTCGTTACAGCCGGTACAGACCTCATCGCTGAAAATCACCGGGTTATTCGGCGTTACTATATTAGGATACATACGCACGTCTTCTGACATATTTCTCTCCTCGCTACTATATACCGCAATGGGCCTCGTAGTTCTTTTCCATATCACCGTAGTAGTCCAGAGGCAACTCTCCTACCTTTACGTTTCCGTCATCCAGCTTGATAGTAACCCATTTTTGCCACTCGGGCGGGTCTACCTCCGGATAGTCCGTCCTGATGAAGCCCAGACGGGTATTACTTGCCTTTCTTGCCCTGCTTGCCTCGAACATCATGCGGCCAACCGTTATGATGTTGAAAACTTCCAGTACCCTGAAGAGTTCGTGAGGGTTCCTGGCACGAGCGGTAGCCGCCTCGCCGGCTTCGAGCTCGTCCAGCCATTTCAGGCCGATTGATATCAACTCCTCATTCTTTAACTCACCGCAGTAGTCCTGAAGAATCTTACATATTCCGGCGTTAAGCTCCTTCCAGTCCATACCGGACTCACGGTACAGGGGAGCATAAACGCGGGTTTTCTCCGTATCTATCTGCCGGCGGTCCGATGACGGCTCATCGGCACCGGATGCGTAAGAAGCGGCCTTTCTACCGGCGTATCTTCCGGTGGACGCCGCATAAGCATGGTCTCCGTTAGCGAATATTTGCCCGCCGGCGGCATACAGACCGTCGAGGCTGGTCTTTAAGTCCCAGTCGACGACAAGACCGCCGCCGGAAGAGGTCCCGCCGGAATATGTCCGCCACTGAGGCGGGCCCAATCCGCCCCAGCCGCCGTCATACGATTGCAGCAGGTCTTTCTCGGGGTCGAAACCGGCCCGGGTGTAAGTGCGGTATATAGGTATCAGGGTTCTGCCTTCCTGGGCGACCATCATTCCGAATATCACTCTCCGTTCATGGTCCGGCATCGAAGTGAGGTCTGCATATATAGGCAGGGTAAATTCACCTGTCCTCACGCGCTCCCGCCAGTCCGGGGAAAGCATGGGCCCTCTGTAATCATATCCCATGCCCATGTCAAGGAAATATTTCTGTCCCGGCGCCGGACGATACCGCTCAGAAACGGTCTGTAAAATATTCCCATCCCTGTCAACCCAGGGGATTTCTTTACCGTTGGCATCGACCATAGTACAGGCATACCACGTATTCGCCGCGTTGCCAACGCCGTATTGCGGGTAGCCGTACGGCAGACCGCCGCCACGCCCTGACTGTTCTACCTGGGCAAACTCGGCTCCGGCTCTCCAGGCCATGGCATGACCGTCACCCGATGAAGTGGAGGGACGGTGAGTGGTGGCAAGCCCTTTCAGTTCCGTAGAAAAAATAAACTGCCTCTGAGGCATAAACATGCTGAGAACGGAGGCTTTCGCTTTAAATATATAGAATTCACCGGTACGTACGTTCACTCCCATCGCGCCGGCAATCGGGGCACCTATAATGCCCCCTCTGTTAAGCAAACCGGTTACCATTACACGGTCGTATATTTTCACTCCAAGCCGCAGGCACTCGTTATATAATGACGGCTTTACACCGTCTCCCCAGACCCGTACGCAGTATCTGGCAGTATAATCATAGGCAAACATCAGCTTGGTCGCTTCATCACGGAACTCAGCGCCTTTGAATTCGTCTTCAGAGTCCCTTATCTTCATTCCCATCTTCTCCAGTTCCAGAAGACAATCATAGCTCTCACGGGAAGTAATATGCTGGCTGATGCCGCATCGCCACCCGCCGTAGTTCTCAATCGTGACCTTTGAAAACTCCAGGGGGTCGATTTTACAGGCAGGATTGGTAACTGCGGCGTGCCAGTGGTCAACTCCGGTACCGCCGGCACCGCTTCTTATCGTAGCCGACTTTTCAACAAGGGCAACCTTTACACCTTTCCTGGCAGCCCCGATTGCCGCCCAGCAACCGGCTATTCCGCCGCCGAGGATAAGGACATCACAACTGACTTCAATCTCTTTACCGTAGTTGACGGGATAGGGCCAGACGGGAGCATGCTCTCTTATTAATTCCTCGTAATGCACTTTCTTGCCTCCTTGTCTATCATAGTTTAACGATCCCACCCGTATCCCTGAGTAGGGTAGTCTTCTTACCCCTGACGCTATCACAGAAATCAGGGAAGGCATCGCTCATATCAATATTATGAGCAAGCAATACAACTCCGGTCTCCATGTGTGCCCAGGCAGCCCGGAATTCTCCCATCATATTCCGGTAAGAATGGTCACTATCATGCAGAAATATATCAATCTTCCCCAGTCTCTCCAGAAGAGGGGAGAGGGTATCGGAACTACTGCCAGTAATCAACTGCCAGCGATGTCTCAAGTAATCGGGAATCAGCCAGCCGCTCTGGCTCCCTCCCCATGACGGAAGGTCAATCGAGTAAAGCACACCGCAATCATTCTCTTCAAGGGCACAGAGGATATAGGATGACGATACTCCGCTAGCTACACCGGTTTCGACGACAGCGGCCGGTCTTAATATCCTGCATATCGCATAAAC
>CAZCMK010000034.1:12648-21035 GCA_964499775.1 uncultured Dehalococcoidales bacterium
CTTTGACGCATAGACTGAATATGTAGCGGAATCAAACAGCACAAAGACTACTTCATTTATCGAAGATTCGCGGTTCTTCAGGAAACCCTTTACGGTCTTTAAAGCCACGCCAGCCGCCTTATCTACAGGATAACCGTAAGCCCCGGTGCTTATCGAAGGAAATGAGACACTGTTAAGTCCGTTCTCAGCCGCCAGCGACAAACTCTCCCTGTAGGCGCTGGCCAGCAATGCTTCTTCACCTTGATTGCCTCCGTGCCAGACCGGTCCCACCGTATGGATAACGAACCTGGCTTTCAGGTTTCCTCCGGTGGTAATTACCGCCTTGCCGGTGGGCAGGCGACCCTGTCGGGACACGGTTTTTTTACATTCCTCGAGGATAGCAGGACCTCCGGCTCGGTGAATGGCGCCATCTACTCCTCCACCGCCCATCAGACTCGAATTGGCAGCGTTGACTATGGCATCCGTAGCCTGTACGGTTATGTCTCCCTGTATTACGGATAGCCTGGTGTTATTAACCTCAATCTCCTTATTCGATTCTTGCATGGCTCTCAATCCTCCCCGGTCGTTTCTGTTACTTAATTTTAAGGAATCTAGCCTGTTATTTTCTTCACTTCCTCGAGTATTCCGGGCAGTATCTCTCCTGTTCTCCCCTGAATCAGGTAATCTGATATTCCGTCCTCCGTTAGAGGAGTCGGCTCGGCGTTAATTTCGATTACTTTAACCCCGCCTCTCTGTCTGGCTATTCTCGGCAGGCTGGCAAACGGATATACCACCGCTGAAGTACCGCAAATCAGCATTAAATCGCATTTCCAGGCCTCTTCCAAGCTCTGTTCGGCTACATCGCTCGGTATCGGCTCTCCGAAGAAAACTCCGTCCGTCTTTAAAACCCCCTGGCACTTCGGACAGGCAGGAGGGAGTTTGTTTTCCTCAAGTAATTTCTGCAGGTCTATTTCCTCTCTTTTGTATCTCGAACCACATGAAAGGCACCTGAACTTTTCGACGCTGCCGTGATACTCAATCAGGTGTTGCGTACCGGCTTTCTCGTGGAGAGAGTCGACGTTCTGTGTGATGGTGCATTTCAGAATCCCCATTTTCTCCAGCTCCGCCAGAATATAGTGGCCGGCATTCGGGCTTGCCTTACTCACGTCACCCATGGAAAACGTCCTTTGCCCTGTCAGCATATTTTCCCACCATCCTCCGGGGTCCTGCATAAACTCCTGGTAGCTCTGGTAGGCTCTCTTTTCCGCCTCCGGATTCAATGTCCATACCCCGGAAGGTCCCCTGAAGTCCTGAATACCCGACTCGGTTGATATTCCGGCTCCGGTAAGGGCTATAGCGTACTCCGAATCCGCCAGGTCTCTGGCGGCTCTGATAATCAATTCTTCCACTCTTTTTTCCCTTAATATTATATTCGTTTTTAGTATTTAATCATACCGAATTGTCGCTGGTCTAGTTATTTCAACTCCCGTATAATAATCAATATCTGAGTTTATTGTACTTTACAGATAAGTAGGGGACATAGTATAATTTTCAATCATCAGGGCTCGTAGCTCAGTGGCAGAGCGGTCGGCTCATAACCGATTGGTCGTAGGTTCGAACCCTACCGAGCCCACTTTCCAATCATTATCATCTTCACATCTTAACCAGCTCTTTATATCCTTACAGTATATACATTACTATTCTTTTCGGTAGTGCAATTTTTCTCTAATTATTTGCTATTTTAATACAATTTATTTCTTGCTATTTCTTAAAACGCAAGTATTCGAGAGATATCACGAGATATTTAAAGCAATTTTAAGAGAACATATGGCCGAATGATAGAATAACTTGCGTACTTAATTTTCATTGTTTCTTGCCTTTACTAAACAAACTTGCCTAATACAATTACTTGCTTTATTATAAAGGCAAGTAAATAAACGGAGGCAAGAAATGAAAAACGTCATCGAAGTAAGAGGGAAGGCCAAGCAAGTCTTCAGGTACATGGAACTGCTGAATCGCCATAAAGGCAACGTAACTATCGAGAAACTGGCAAAAGAAAACAAGCCTATCAAGCTGGATCTTCGGAAATAATATCTTGCATATTAGTAGATTGACATTACCGGGTCGTATTGGTATATTACTGCTAAATTCTATATAGAAGGTAATTTTATGGCAAGAAAAGCCATCGTTGACAAAGACGCAATTCTCGGTATGTTGAGAGACGGGGAGACCACCCGATATATAGCCGAGAAATATAATGTCAGCCGACAGGCAATCGACCTTTACAGAAGAGATTTCATTAAAAAAGGTTTTTTGCCTGACCGACGTGCAGCAAGAACAAGGAAAAGTACGGAGGAAACCGTACCTCAGGAGCCGAAACCTGTCCTACCGGCCAGACAGCTTCCAACCCCTGAAGGTCCGGTTTCGCTTGACGAGGAGATAGACCTTATTATCAGCGCCTTCAACGCCTTAAAGCGTTTACCTCTTCTTGAGGAAGAGCTTGAAAAATACAGGCAGGAAAACGAAAAAGCGCTCCGCGAAATCGAACAACTGAAGGAAAAAGAAAGGAAAAGGCTCGACCAGGAGAGCCGGTGGCTTCTTACTCAGCAAAATAATGACGGAAATTCACTCTGAGTCTACCGAAAATCTGAAACTATACCTCGCTACGAACAAGTCTACATATCCTGACTAAAATCCCCGCAATACTTATGTATTGTCACATTACCCTTTTTTTTATTATAATGATTCAGTTCCATGACCTTATGATATGTCCCCGATACAAATCTAAAAATAGAGCGGGGGAGGAGGTTGAGTTATGACTCGGACACTTATAATCGGTATTCTGGCAGTTATCTGCCTTCTAATATCCTCATGTTATCCGGAACTATCCGTTCAGCAATACGATAGACTGAAAGAAGACCTGCTGGAACTGGATGAACAACGCCAGGAACTAAGCACCGAGCTGATAGCGGTCAGGGCAGAACTGGAAGAAATCAAAACAAAGAACCAGGAAATCCGCAATTATATTGATTTCCTGGTACAGCTCGTCTCCACACAAAGTTCAGAAGGCCTGTTAGAAGGAGAATTTGACGTACAATCGCTTGTCAAAGCCAAAGACAATCTGCTAAGTACGGCTGCAACCCTGGAAGATGGTAATATCACTTATTATCTGGGACTCATAGAACCCGAAAATGAAAGCCAGACTATCGCCGGTTATTACAAGGCTATAGAATACTGCATCAAGAATATAAAAATGAAGCTGTAATAACCGCAGTCCGGCTTTAGAGTTTACCCATCATATAGTGTTTCCCAGCTATATAACTGCCTTACTGCAGGATAAATCCTCCATCCAGTATAAATTCTGTACCGGTAATGTAACTGGACTCATCGGAGGCGATAAACAGGATACACCTGGCTATGTCCTCCGGCGTTCCCAAACGTCTCAGCGGAATCGTCGGCTCCAGCTCTTTGATGAATGCGTCGGCTCCTTTGGGACTTCTGCCTGCTATACCTCTAAAAAGAGGGGTGAGAATATAACCGGGATGGACTGAATTCGCCCTTATATTGTCCTTTGCGTAGGTTGTAGCGTCCGATTTCGTCATAAGCCGGACACCGCCTTTGGAGGCGTGATAGGCCGGGTCCTCGCCGCCGATAAGACCCAGCATCGATGACATGTTTACGATACTGCCTCCGCCCGCTTTTTGCATATACTTGATTACATGCTTGGTACAGAGAAAAACCCCTTTCAGGTTTATATCTATAACCCTGTCAAACTCCTCTGCTGTAAGTTCGTGCGTTTCTTTGGGTGGACCGGATATACCGGCATTGTTAACCAGTATGTTTATTTTCCCGTACTTAGCATTGATTTCCGCGAAAACTCTCTCTACCTCTTTCTCATCGCTGACATTCATATGCCAGTATTCGGAAAGACCACCATTTTCCGTAATTTCGGCAACAGCTTTTCTGCCGGCGTCATCGGTGATATCGGTCAAAGCAACACTCGCGCCCTCTTTCGCCAGAAGCATACATGTTGCCTTGCCTATACCGGATGCCCCACCGGTAACAATCGCCACTTTTCCTTTTACTCTATCCATCGGTACCCCCTTGAATTATTAGATATTAATAGTTAAACCGTAACATTATGATTTGTGATAAAAAAACAGCGACACCGGGGAAATAACCCGGCATTGCTGTTTTAAAATTCATCTGATTTCTCTCTTAATAACCTGTCCCGCCTGAGACTTCCGGCCTTCTAAAGCTTTTTCCTGATATAAAACGCATAAGCGACAAAGCCTAAAATAATACATGCAAAAATAATCAGCGGTGCATACATTTTTTACCTTCACCTCTCTTTTCAGATTAAGGATTTTACTTGAACATATCTATTAGCTTACCAATATTAGTCCTTATGGTATAACAGAATTTATGCCGTGTCAAAGTATGTAAACAAAGCCGCCGAAGAGCGGTTCCAGTGCACCCTGTATCTGGTCGCCGAAAAATATCCAGGCTAATCCGGCAGCAAGTGCGACAATTGCCAGTATGATAACCAGATACCACCATCCCAGAGTCCCTTTCTGCTGTCTTCCTCTACCGAGAGCAGCCTCATACAGTTCTCTGTCTTCAACCTGCTGCTTCCTTAAAAAGTGAAAAGGCGGTTCTTTTTGTTTCACAGGTTCCGGTATTTGTACAGGTTCCTGTCTCCTTGCCGGCTCCGGTCTCTGAATCTGTATCCCCGGCTCTTCCTGTGGTACTAAACGGCTTTCACCGAATATCTCACTGGCAAGAGCCTGAGTAGCCTCAAGTCCGGGTCTCTTTCCCTGTTCTCCATAATTATATACGGGTGTGATAAAGGTTGTATTACAATCATTACACCGGTAATAGCCGAAAACGCTTTTGTAAGTCAGGCTGGTTGACCCGCAACTCGGGCAGGTTGCCTCACCCCTCACGGACATCTGGGCACCTGTTCGGTCCCATTCTCTCAGATTCCTGGCTCTTTCGTTTTCGTTTCTTGTCTCCTCCGTGTTTGAAGGCTCTACATATGTACCTGATTCCAGGTCTCTGCTGGCTACTTTCCATTCGGCTACCGGGCGACCATACAGACAATCGGGACACATCTCATACCTTATGTCCTTATATCGTCCGCACTTCGGGCATTTATCGATTTGCTGCTTGTTCAATTTCTGGCCGTGTTCACGGCAGAAGGACATTCCTTCCTCGACTTCTCTGGTACAGTCCCAGTAAGCACAAAGACGCATTTTCGTTTCCCCGTTGTTAAACTCTTTTCAACACTGGAATTATATACGTTTACACTCAGGTAAAGCAACACCAAAATAAAAAAGATACCCGCTACCGGTGTTAGGGCAGGGACTTGACATAATAACGTCGGTATAGCTATATACGCCGCCGTATCTACGGTTATCTAGTGTTTTTCAGGGGTCCAAGTAATGGAGGAGGTTAAAATACCCGCACTTTCAGGTGATAGAGGGTATGAACAAAATAAAATATAGTATATAATATAAACTATATATATGTTATACTATATCAATTGGTTACCATCAGGAGAAGTACATGAATAACGAGATTCTGGAAAGAGTCGCCGAGGATTTATTGTCTGTACCACCGATAATCTTCCGCATAGTCAGGAATAAACTTATCAGGACGACACTCACCGATATTGGAGCAGTTATAACGCCACACCAGTTTGAGATTATCAGGTTATTGATGGAAGAGGGGAACCTGCATGTAGCCGAAATCGGTCAGAGATTGCAGATTGCCAGAGCACAGATGACCCAGCTGATAGAGCGGCTTGTGGACCTAAAAATCGTTGATAGAAAGCCGGATATAACCGATAGAAGAATCATCAATATTGCACTCACAAGTCAGGGTATAACATTACTGGAAGAGCATAAAAACAGCGTAAAAAGGGCGGTAAGTGAAACAATGTCCTTCCTCACCGAGAAAGAACTGGAGGAGTTATCGGATTCATTAAGAAAGCTTCGGGATATTCTATACAAATTGGAGTAAATGAGATACTTAAGCCATTATTTACGGCGAACTAGAGAGGACAGAGATGCGATAAATGGACAGAAAGGATAGGAGTGTACTCGACGATGAGCGAATCGGCAGGTTAATGCTGAAACTGACCATACCGGCATTTATGGGTATGTTCGTCATGACCCTGTATAACGTCATAGATACCATATTCATCGGTCATTACGTGGGTTACCTCGGTATCGCCGGGTTATCAATTGTATTCCCGATACAGATGCTCGCAATGGGCATGGGGATGCTGACCGGCATGGGCGGCGCTTCCGTAATCTCAAGGCTTATAGGGGCACAGAATGTTGCCAGGGCGGAGAAGGCGCTGGGAAACGCGCTGTCACTGAATATCATACTATCAGCGGTAATCATGGTAATAGGGCTCTCTAATGCAGACTTCTGGCTCCGGCTTGTCGGTTCGTCTGATACAATCCTTCCTTATGCCCGGGACTACATGACCTTTATCCTGGTGGGGATGGTTTTCCAGACCTTCAGCATGGCGAACAACGGGTTGATAACCTCCGAGGGCAACGCCAAAGTAGCCATGATGGGAATGGTTATCGGTGCCGGCAGCAACATCGTGCTGGACGCGATATTCATCATACCGCTGGGCATGGGGATAAAGGGGGCGGCGATTGCCACAACGATTGCCCACCTGATATCGGCTATCTACTTCCTGGGCTACTGGTTACGGGGAAAGGGCTACCTGCGGCTTCACCTGAGAGATTTTATCCTTGAACTCGAAATAATAAAGGACATCATGGTTATAGGTGTCTCGGCGCTGGCAAGGACGCTTGCCGGCAGTATCTCGGCAATATTCGTTAACCGTGCGCTGGTTGAATATGGTGGCGATTACGCCATATC
The DNA here is from genome assembly GCA_964499775.1 of uncultured Dehalococcoidales bacterium. Taxonomy (GTDB): domain Bacteria; phylum Chloroflexota; class Dehalococcoidia; order Dehalococcoidales; family UBA2162; genus MGML01. The sequence goes on from CAZCMK010000034.1 coordinate 19,531, forward strand.
CGCATTCGGTATCCTGAACAGGATAATGATGATCGCCACGATGCCGGGAATGGTGGTGGGGCACGGCCTCCAGCCAATACTGGGATATAATTTCGGCGCGAAACGCTACGACCTGGCTCTCAAGGGCATTATAATAGCCATGACGGTTTCGACGTCCTGGTGTATCATAGCTTTCTTTATCCTCTATTTCGTACCATCGCCGTTCATACGAATATTCTCCAGCGACCCCGATTTAATCGGTACGGCTTCACAAGCAGCAAAGCACATCTTCCTGGTAATGTACCTGATGGGCTTAGTTTTCACCGGCTCGATGGTATTTGTCGCAATAGGTAAAGCCACCGAGGCGTTCATTACCTCTATAACCCAGCGGGCATTATTCCTGGTACCGCTGGTATTCATACTACCGCCTTTATGGGATATAGATGGTATATGGCTGTCGTTCCCGATAAGCGACGGCCTTTCGTTCATCCTGACGTTAGCACTACTGGTACCGGTATGGCGGCAGTTCAGAAAATTAAGTCGTCAGGCAGAGATACCAGCGTTGAAATAAGAAACACTTTATCCGACAGTATATAAATAATAACCGATCTACATAACTTTCCAGAAAGTGTTATAATCACAGCACATTACACTGGATTCAGGGAGTGAAAAATGAATGTAATCTGGGTCGTATCCGACACTTTAAGACGTGACGCCGTAGGCGCTTACGGCAACGATAAGATTCACACGCCTTCCATAGACGCACTTGCAGCACAATCGGTGCGGTTCGACCGCCACTATATCGGCAGTTTTCCCACCATGCCGACCCGCGCCGACCACATGACCGGACGCTGGACGGTATCATTCATGTCATGGGAGCCGTATCCGGAAGGCCTGATAACACTCCCCCAGATACTCTCAAGGAAGAGAATCAATACCGCAGCTGTAGTCGATACGCCGTTCTACCTGCGCAACGAAATGAACTACGACCGCGGTTTTACCACCTTCGAGGAAATACCCGGCCAGCTCTGGAGGGCAAGGGGAGGGGACCCGCATCACAGAAGACACATGAGCGGCAGGCATTTCGAACGCCTTGATGTGGACTGCTTCGCTCCGCAGACATTCGCCAGAGCCATGCAGTGGCTGGAGCTTAACCATAAAAGCGATTTCTTCCTCTATGTGGATACCTGGGACCCCCACGAGCCCTGGAATGCCCCGAACTACTATACCGAGCTGTATATGCCGGACTTCGACGGCGAGCCGGTGAGGTCGCTTTACGGGTACTGGCCCAAAGCGGAGGGGTTTACCGAGGAAACGATTAAAAAGGCTTACGCCACTTACTGCGGCGAGGTAACGATGATGGACACTTGGTTCGGCTACATGATGAGAAAGGTGGAGAACCTTGGGTTGATGGATAACACGGTTATAATATTCACCAGCGACCACGGCTATTACTTCGGCGAGCACGGCGGACTCTACGGTAAAATGGTCTTCTCCATGACGCCCGGAGAAATGGGGAAATGGGG
>CAZCMK010000035.1:0-16522 GCA_964499775.1 uncultured Dehalococcoidales bacterium
TCCCCATAACCTTGACCACCTTCCCTAAGCAAATCATAAGCAATGTGCTTCTGGCGATGGCCTCCTGCCTGAAGGGCGCAGGAGAAATTAAAAGCCTCAAGATTTTCTTGAAGAAGGGATGAGTATGAGTCTGATGGATTACTACCGTGTTCTCGGTGTAAATAAAGACGCTGGCGCTCAGGATATCAAGAAAGCCTTCCGCCAACTTGCTTTGCGCTATCACCCCGATCGCAACCCGGGTGATGTCAAAGAAGCTGAGGAGAAGTTCAAGGAGATAAATGAGGCATACGAGGTACTCGGTGATGAGCAGAAAAAACGGCAATACGACCGCTCATTAAATTGGCCAGCTTACTCGTGGAGAACAGTAATAATCAATGATGCCCCCGACGATAGAGCAGAACTAGACCTGCTAAGAGAGATGTTGCAAAGGCTCGCTGACATAGGCCTAGGCTTTAGTACTCCTAACTACCGACGAAGGTCATGGGGCTGCAAGCGTCAGCAGGGATGGCGGCGCTGCCAACGATGGTAGCAGGAATAGAGGATATGGAGTCAGGATGGCGATGAATTCTGTTGTCTATGGCCCGGTTCCATCAAGGCGATTGGGGCGCAGCCTGGGAATAAACAACATTCCTCCCAAGATATGCAGCTATTCCTGCGTTTATTGCCAGCTAGGAAACACTACGAACATGCGGGTTGAAAGACAGCCCTTTTATCACCCAGAAGAGATAGCTCAGAGTGTGGAAGAGAAGGTTAGACAGGCCAAAGAAAAAGGTGAACCAATAGACTACTTAACCTTTGTCCCTGATGGTGAGCCCACTCTGGATATTAACCTCGGTAAAGAAATCGAACTTGTGAAATCCTTAGGCCTAAAAATTGCAGTTATTAGTAATGCTTCTCTCATCTGGCGTGATGATGTCAGGCAAGATTTACAAAAGGCCGATTGGGTGTCGCTGAAGGTCGACGCAGTAAGTAGACAAATATGGCGCAGAATTAACCGACCACAAAAATTGTTAAAGCTTGAAGGAATCTTAGATGGAATGCTCAACTTCGCTAAGATTTTTAAGCGTGAACTAACAACGGAAAGCATGCTTATCCAAGGCATTAACGATAGCGGTGCGGAAATCGAGGAACTAGCTGACTTCTTAGCAAAGTTAAAGCCAAATATAGCTTACCTGGCCATTCCAACAAGACCACCAGCAGTAAGGACGGTAAATGCGGCTAGTGAGCAAGTTATTAATATGGCATATCAAATCTTTAGCAAGAGATTAAGCACCGTAGAATATTTAATCGGTTATGAAGGAAATGCCTTTGCTTTTACTGGCAACGCTAGAGATGACCTACTCAGCATTACTTCAGTGCACCCGATGAGGGAAGAGGCTGTGGCAGAATTCTTGAAACGTGCTGGCACTGGTTGGGATACTGTGAAAGATCTGATAGAGAACCGAAGCCTCGTGGAGCTCAAATATCAAGGAAAGAAGTTTTATATACGCAAATTGCCTGCGCGCAGTATACCGTACTCTTAAGTAGGGACACGTATTTCTTTCATGCGGCTTTCTGCCGATAAGCTGCATTCCAGTCACGCGGGAAGCTTATCAATATTGTTTTGAGGAGGAGAGCGGTTGTTCTCTAAACAGCAGTAGATACATCTACTGAATAGATGCGAGCAAACGATGAAGAGTTGATTTTTTACAGATGTGGCACTATTAGCATTACTGGAAGGCTCCATTGGCCCCGTTTCCTTCCGGGGTCCCGTGGATTGATGTAGCATCGTCGGTTAGGCCGAACGAGCGTCATTTCAATGAAGGTTTCTACGTTGGAATTTTCATGGCGGAAAGCCAGTATGGGCGATGCTGTGCTGATATTATGAAAGCGGGTCTGTGTTAACATCTGGTTGGTGGACTATCTATAATTTATTGCAAAGGGTTTATACGAATATGAAAACAAAACTGATTATCGGTCTCCTTTTCGCCGGTTTTACTGCCCTGGACATATATGCAAATATTGCATATATTCAGATAGACCTTCAGGCTGGCAAGACTTACGTTATGAATATACCAATAGAAATCTTGTTGCCTCTGGCTCTGGCTATGGTGAGTTTTTTGCTGATTAAAAGCGGTTTTAGTGATTACCGCCATAAACAAAAGAGCAATACTTAAACATAAAATCCACTATAAATATGTAAATAATCACCGTTTTCCGGTTTTCTCATTCCCTTAAAATAGGCGGTATTTAAGGATATTAAAGGGGAGCAAATGCTCCCCTTTTTCAGTGTGTTTAGGCAGACACGGAAATTTAAGGCTTCCTGCGGAAAATAAACATGTCTATCGGCTCAAACACCGGCTGGTCTTCGGGCTGGCTTCCTGTCCATTCTCGCAGGCGGATAAGACCCGTGCTTAATGCTCCGTCGCTGATTGAAATCAATGATGACAATCCACGCTGACTCAATTTTTCATACATCGTTGGCTGCCTATAAGTGGGGCAACTAAATATACCAAGACTCTATATAACAAAATACTCTTTCTCCCGGGCTTTCCATAAGGCCGCTCCCCGAAGCGTCGCGGCGGGAGTAAAAACCGGCAGTATGTCGTTTTCGTTTGAGGTCGTGCCCGTGCTATAATGAATTATAAGAATGGAGAGTAACCACTATCACCGTTATCATATAGATACAAAACAGGTTAAAGATATAGTCTCCTTTCCAGGTCGTTTCCGTCCCACACCAAAAAGAATCCGTTTGGCTATCCATATCCTCAAGGAAATCATCCGTTATCGCACCAATGTAAAGGTCATCTTCAGTCGTCCTTGCATATACGGGGTCTATAGCAGGCCCGTCGGCGGCATGGCGCCCAGATACGACGACTGCGTGGGGTGTCTGCGATGCACCACCGAGCATCCCGACTGGGTGCAGGTACATCACAATCCCAAGTTCCGGCGTCTGGGTGACTCTTATATCAAGCCGGAAAATGTCGATGCCATTCATTATGAATCTCAGACCGGCAGGATTCCGGTGAAAGGCGCCGGTTACCGCGGCAAGTTCGGCGGCAAGGGATGGGACGGTATGTGGACTGATATGTCGGAAATCGTCCGTCCGACTCGTGACGGAATCCACGGCAGGGAGTTCATTTCAACCGTGGTAGATATCGGCGGCAAGCCCTCATTTGTATCTTTCGATGAAAAGGGCGTACCGGTAGAGGATAACCTGAATATCATCAGTATTCCTTTGCCGATTATATTCGGCGCTCTTCCTGATTCGGCAGCGTCCAGGAATATATTTGACATAATAATCAGAACAGCCAGAGATATAGAGACACTGGTCGTAATCCCCGTAAACGCTATTAATGAATATGGGTTTAAAGAAGACCACATCGTGCCTCTTGTCACGGAAAAAGACCGTGAGGCGTTACTAAAGATAGATTACCAGCCGAAGATGATTGAGCTTACCGATTACGATGAAGAGTATTATTCTTCGGTACAGGAGCGGTTTCCGACCAGTGTATTATGCCTGCGGATGCCATTTAACAATCAAATCCAGGAAAGGCTTATCCAGTATTACAACTCAGGCGTCCATGTTTTTCACCTGACGGCGGACTATCACGGAAATAATGGAGACGGAGAGTTCATCCTGGAGCTTATCAGGAAAGCCCACCAGACCTTTCTCGAGGCCGGAATAAGGGACGAGATAACCCTGATAGGGAGCGGCGGAATTATCGCTGCCGAGCATATACCCAAGGCAATCATCTGCGGACTGGATGCGGTAGCGCTGGATATTGCTTTACCGTTGGCATTGCAGGCTACAATAGTCGGTGAATGTACCGACCGTGAAAGCTGTCGCCTAAAGCTCCCCGGTAAGATACCCGTCGAATGGGGCATTCAGAGGTTAAAGAACCTGATAGGCTCATGGCGTGACCAGATGCTTGAAATATTGGGAGCAATGGGATTGAGAGAGGTACGCCGCCTCAGAGGAGAGATGGGACGGGCTATGTTCCAGGAAGAACTGGAAAAAGAAGCATTCAGAGAGGTCACAGGGTATGTCGGAAAATGACGAATTAACCAGCAGGTTAATCACGGAAAAGCATACTCATTTCTTGAGGGAAGGTTTTAAAATTTCCTCTGAAATGAAATACGGCAAGATGCCGGCGCTGGGCGATTACCGCTGGACGGCAGACCTTATCCTTTCCACGCGGATACAGGCGGAAACCGGAAGGCCGCCGACAAACGGCCTGGAATACAGGGTAGGCAATTCTGAGGGAGGATTCGACGTACTGGATTTCAACTTCCTTCCCGAAAAGGAATGGCTGTCCGAAGACACAGAGGTTGACACGTCTATTCCTCTTAACGGGCGACCTTACGACTCGAAGATTGTAATTCCAATTCCCGTATACGGCGGGGGTATGTCTTTCGGCTCAATCAGCGAGCAGGTTATGCTATCAAGAGTCAGGGCTGCTGCCGAGTGGGATACCTTTACGTCTACCGGTGAAGGGGGTTATCCAGAATCACTGATACCGTACAGAGACCACGTCATTACCCAGGTGGCAACGGGCATGTTCGGCGTGCGTGAAGAGACAATCCGGTACTCGCGTATAGTCAAGTTTAAATACGCCCAGGGGGCAAAACCCGGACTTGGCGGGCACCTGCTGGGTGACAAAACGACAGAGGCAGTCGCCAGAATGAGAGAAACGCCGCCCTGGATAAGTCTTTTCTCACCTTTCCCGTTCCATTCCGTTTACTCGGTGGAAGACCATAAGAAACACGTCGACTGGATAAAGACCGTTAACCCCGATGCACTGGTATGCGTAAAGGTGTCCACGCCAACCGATATAGATATGGTCAGTGTCGGCAGCTATTACGCCGGAGCGCATATACTCCAGATAGACGGCTCATACGGCGGCACCGGTGCAGCTCCTGAGATTGCCAAGAAAAATATCGCCATGCCGGTAGAATTCGCCATTCCAAGGGTCCATCGTTATTTGCTATCCGAAGGGATACGTGATGAGCTTATCGTTATGGCGAGCGGCGGGATACGGACCGCTTATGATGTTGCCAAGGCTATCGCCCTCGGAGCCGACGGCTGTGTGCTGGGAACGGCGGAACTGGTAGCTCTCGGTTGCAGCCGCTGTGCGAATTGCGAGAGCGGGCGCGGCTGCCCGGTGGGCATAACCACTACCGATGAAGAGTTATCGATGTTAATCGACTCGGACTGGGGGTCAATGCGTATCAGCAATCTGTACAACTCCATTCATGTGCAGTTACAGGATATTCTCCGCCGACTGGGATTGACCGATATAAGGCAACTACGCGGAAGATACGACCTTCTGGTCTATACCGGAAGGAAAGAAAGCTAAGAAATGCCGAGGGATAATTTTTCAGAAATAATAATAAACTCAAGAGTGCCCCTTGTTGATTTGAAGACGCAGTCTTTATCCGGCAATGAAGCGGAAGGCGGCTGCGGCGTAATAGGCATTGCCTGCAGTGAAAAGTTAAGAGGTCATCACCTGCTGCAATCGATGATTCAGATGCGAAACAGGGGTAACGGCAAAGGCGGAGGGATAGCAGCGGTAGGTCTCATACCGGAAGAGCACGGCGTCAGCCGGGAAGTGCTGGAAAACGACTACCTGATGACTATTGCCTATCTCGATATTGAAAGCCGTCAGGAAGTAGAAAGTAAATATATCGAGCCGGTATTTAATCTGGACTATCAGCGTGCCGTACCCCACGTTAACGATTACAGCAGTATACAGGGTATCGATATACAGCCGCCGGAAGTATATACCTATTTTGTCCGGGTGAAGCCGGAGGCAGTCAAAGAATTCCAGCAGAAGAACGGACTAAATGCCGGCAAAGGCGACTTGATATCCGAACAGAGTATCGAAGATGAAATCGTTTACCAGAACACGTACCGACTTAATTATGATTTTTATGCCTCGGGTGATAATAACCGGGCTTTCGTACTCTCACACGGCAAGAACCTTATCGTGCTGAAAATGGTGGGTTACGGAGACGACGTAATACGCTATTACCAGCTTGAAAACATGCGTGCTAATGTCTGGATAGGCCATCACCGCTATCCCACCAAGGGCAGGGTCTGGCATCCGGGCGGGGCGCACCCGTTTGTCGGTCTGCACGAGGCGCTGGTGCATAACGGCGATTTTGCTAACTACGTTTCGATATCGGACTATCTTGCCCAGAGGAATATCCATCCGCTGTTCCAGACGGACACTGAAGTCTCGGCGCTGGTATTCGACCTGCTCCACAGGACCTACGGTTATCCACTCGAATACGTTATCGAATCGCTGGCGCCTACCATGGAGCGGGACTTTACAATGCTCCCCGAAGAGAAAAGGAAGATATACCAGCTACTCCAGTCGGTGCATATACACGGCTCGCCCGACGGACCCTGGTTTTTCCTTATTGCGCAGTCGGCACAACCGGAGAAGATATTCCGGCTTATCGGCATTACCGATACCAGCATGCTGCGTCCTCAGGTCTTCGCCCTGCAGCAGGGCGAAGCATCGATTGGTTTTGCTGCCTCGGAGAAACAGGGTATAGACGCCGCGCTGGAGAGCCTGGCGGAAGAAGACAAGCGTTTCTGGCCCAGAGCTGACCGTTACTGGAATGCACGGGGCGGCAGTCATACGGACGGCGGGGCTTTTATCTTCACCGTAACGCCGGATGAAAACGGGACAAAGCTCGTCTGTACCAATAAGTTTGGTACCGAGATAAAGGTAGACGCATCCAGGCAACCTTACACAGAGGGTAGTTCTCGTGTAAGTAACAAAACGCGGTTCGAGGACATTCTTTCTATTGATGGTTCAGCCGAAGAACTGTTCGGTAACTTTATAGAACAGCTCAAAGAATGCGATTACGATGATGTTATAGCTTTGCTTTCCAGAATGGAACAGAAGGCAAATACCGATGCTGAACGTAAACTCGTAATCGAGACTCTGACTCTTCTTATCGATAGAAGATACCCCACCGGCAAGCTGAGACGGAGCAGTCTTCTAGCGCTATACGATAAGACTCTGGCTGACGTCACTAATTCACTCAGGCAATCGCCTTCGGAAGGATTTGTATATCCGGTCAAGGGTGAGAGCCTTCAGGAACCCGTCAATGAGAATCAGACGATAATTATCGACGCCCGGCCGTATCCGCCAGAAGGAGAGAATTCACTTGCCCTTGAGATAGTAAAACTGTACCAGAAGGGTTTTCGCAAGTTTATTGTCATGCATGCTAGGGGCCACCGGTTTATTGCCAACGGACTCGGGGCTGATTCGCACGGAGTCCGCATCGATGTGTTCGGCTCATCGGGTGATTACCTCAGTTCCGGCATCGACGGCCTGGAGATTTATGTCCACGGTGACAGCCAGGACCAGCTCGCCCAGATAATGAACGACGGTAAACTCGTTGTCTACGGCGATGTCGGCCAGACGTTTATGTACGGAGCCAAGGGAGGAAAGGTGTTCGTACTCGGTAATGCCGCCGGGAGACCCCTGATTAACGCCGTCGGCAGGCCGAGGGTAGTTATTAACGGCACCTGCCTCGACTACCTGGCAGAGTCCTTTATGGCGGGAGACCCGCTGGTGAACGGCGGTTTTGTAATACTTAACGGTATCAAATTCGATGATGACGCCAACATTATTGAACTGGATGAGCCGTACCCGGGAGGAAACTTGTTCTCCCTGGCATCCGGCGGCGCCATCTATATACGCGACCCTTACGGCAGGGTTTCGGAAGACCAGCTTAACGGCGGTGCTTTCGTCAGTTTCACCGAGCAGGACTGGGTGGTTATAAAGCCATACCTGGAAGAAAACGAACGGTTATTCGGTATTCCTGTTGACCGTCTTTTATCCCGCAACGGAGATACCTGCCGACCGGAACAGATATACCGGAAAATCAGGCCGCAGGCTATGAGAGAACTCCAGGCGCAGTCGCAGGGCGCTTAGGCTTTATATCTATATGAAAGCATGGAGCTCTTCCATGGACAATTCAGGGCTTTGATATCCGTAATCCGGACGTGTAAGGTATAATTTAATCATCTGCAGACTGCCGGTCATACGTGATTTTCTACCGCATTCGGGGTCCTCTTTTTCTGTATAAATGCTGATAGTATTGCAGCCACAACCACACTCGTTATCCGAACAACTGTCAGTAATATATTCCGCTTTTAAAATTTGAAAAATTACCGCATTATATCATATTCTTAGTTAAAGTATCATATTTGTCTGGTAATATTATTAAGAGGCGAATCAATGCCTGAAAAGGAACGAAAACTCGGTATCTGGGGTAAGTATCTTACTGTATGGGTGGCACTGTGTATTGGAGCCGGCATCGGACTGGGGCGTATATTCCCCGGGATATCAGATTTTTTATCCAAACTTGAGGTAGCCAGTATCTCCATACCTATAGCAGTCCTATTGTTCGCAATGATTTATCCGATTATGGTTCAGATAAGCTGGGAAGAGATAAAACGCGCCATCCGTTCTCCGAAACCGATAGGGCTGACCTTATTTGCCAACTGGGCGATAAAACCTTTCGCCATGGCTTTTTTCGCCTGGCTTTTCCTGAAGGTAGTCTTCAGCGGAGCCCTTACTCCGGAGCAGATAGAGCAATACCGTGCTGGTACGATATTGCTTGGTGTAGCTCCCTGTACGGCGATGGTACTGGTCTGGAGCTACCTGGCTAAAGGCAATATGGGGCATACCCTGGTCATGACGGCAATAAACTCTCTTACCATGGTCGTGCTTTATGCTCCGCTGGCTGTTCTGCTGCTGGGTATATCAGGTATCAACGTACCCTGGGATACTATCGCCCTTTCAGTAGCTATATATATAGTCACTCCTCTGATTGCCGGTTATTTCACCCGACGGTGGACGATTAAGAGAAAAGGTGTCGAGTGGTTTGAAAGTAAACTGGAACCATCTCTGGGCAAAGTGTCTGTGGTCGCGTTACTGATTACCCTAGTAGTCCTGTTCACCTATCAAGGACATATTATCGTCGAGCTGCCGGCGATAATCGGTATGATAACGCTGGCTATACTGGTTAATATTCTGATAGTATTCGGGCTGACGTATGCTGCCGCCCGTTTTATAAAGCTTCCTTATGCCGATGCAATTCCCGCCGCGATTATAGCCGGAAGTAATCACTTCGAGGTTGCTATAGCAGTCGCCACAACGCTTTTCGGAGTGGCTTCCGGTGCCGCTCTGGCTACAGTGGTGGGCGTCCTGACTGAGGTTCCGATAATGCTATTACTTGTCTGGTTATCGTTGATAAGCAGGAAGACTTTCCCGATACATCTGAGGTAGTGGCACCCGTGGGCAAAAGCGATTGAAGTGTTTTTGACAAAAAGCCATCGATTAGCTAAATTGTCAATCATCAAGCAATAATGCGGGTCTATAATGAAACCCCAAAAGGAGGTAGTTAAAGATGGCGACATGGCATGATTACCTGATTAATAAGGGCACAGCCCCGGGCTGGCCATACCCGATACGGTATGACGAAGAGCAGGAAATCGAAGCCGATGTACTGGTTGTAGGCGGCGGCATCGCTGGTTGCTGGGCGGCGATAAGCGCCGCCAGGCAGGGTTTAACGGTCGCTCTGGTAGAAAAAGGTGATACGGTCAGGAGCGGCGCCGGGGGACCCGGCTGCGACCACTGGTGCGATGTTCCCGCCAACCCTCACTCGAAGGTCGACCCTGACAAATGGGCGGAAAGGTTCCTGGCAATGCCGTACAGCAATGGTATCGGACGCCAGATTCAGTGCCGGGAGTGCTACGATGCTCTTATGGAACTGGAACAAATGGGCGGCAAAATACGGGACGTGGATGACGAATATGTGGGCGCCGAAGGCAGGTATGACGATACAAAATTCATGTTTTCCCCGCGTTACAGTCCGAACCATTCCGCGGAGGTCGTTATCCGTGTCTGGGGGACGACATTCAAACCGGCACTGAAGAAAGAGTGTAAGCGCCTGGGAGTTAAAATCTATGACCGGGTTATGGTTACGAGTCTTCTGAACGAGGGCGGTATCCAGGGTGGCAGGATTGTAGGCGCTACCGGGTTCAACGACCGCACCGGTGAATTCATGGTTTTCAAAGCTAAAGCTACCGTCCTCAGCACGGCAGGTGACTATGGCCTTTTCATGTTGAACACGGAGCTGTCCGGCTACACCACCTTCAGGTCGCGCGCCATGTCGGGCGACGGCTTCGCCATGGCGTGGAGAGCCGGCGCTGAGCTTGCCCTGATGGAGAGGACCGGCATGCTCATGCTCGGTACCGGTCACAAGCACACCTGGTACAGCGGCGCTTCTGACGCCAGCTATGAGAATATCCAGCAGGTGGACGCCAACGGCAAGAAACTTCCCTGGCCTTTACAGGGATGGCCTGACGGCGGAGCGATGGGTCCCACTCCTGAAAACCGTGAAAAAATACGCAAAGGTATACAGACGGGTGAATACGCCCTGCCGTTTTACGGTGACTTCCCCGGCATGCCGGAGATTGAGAGGAAAGTCACCTGGAACCTGATGCTGGGCGAAGAATCAACCACGAAAATTATCACTAATACCTATAACAAGTCCGGATTCGACCCGGCAAATCACCAGCTCATGAACTACCAGTTCCTCGAAGGCACCAGCCCTCCGCAGTGGAGAAACGGCAGTCACGCCGGGCCGATGGTCGACTGGAACCTGAGGACCAACCTTGAAGGGCTGTATATTGCCGGTGAGCAGACGTTTTCCCCGGGTGACCACAGCTTTGCCGCCGCCACTGGCAGGTATGCCGGTAGAAAAGCCGCGGCGTATGTTAAAGAGACTGGCGAACCAGAGATATCAAGAGAACAGGTCGCCTTTGAAAAAACCCGTGTCTATGCGCCGATTAAGAGGAGCGATGGTCTGGAGTGGAAAGAAATGCACGCCGGAATCGCCAGGGTAATGCAGTGGTTCTGCGCCGAATACAAGACGGAACACCTGCTTAACATGGGACTGGACTCGCTCAGGGAAATCGAAGAAGAGTACGTTCCCCGGCTTTACGCCCTCGACCCGCACAAGCTGATGCGGAGTATCGAAGACCTGAACATTCTCACTCACGGTCAGGTAATGATTAACGCATCGCTGGCACGCAAGGCGAGCAGCCAGTATCTGAATTTCTACAGGATTGACTACCCGGAGGTCGACCCGCCGGAATGGACTAAATTCATCACCGTCAGGATGGAAGAGGGGAAATTAAAGACAAGAGATTATCCAATCGACTATTTCGGCAATCTAAAAGAAAATTACGAGGCGCACAACAAGGACTACGAAGGCGCCTATAAAGGTAAATAGGAGGCTATTATGGCTGACAAAAAAGTTTATGCCATACCAAATATAACAACCCCGAACACGCCGGTACTGTTTAATCCGGAAATCTGCAACGGGTGCAATCACTGTGTGGAAGTCTGCCAGGTAGATGTGTATATACCCAACGCGGAAAAAGGCAAACCTCCCATCATACTGCATCCCGATGAATGCTGGTACTGCGGCTGCTGCGTTAACGACTGCCCCCGTCCCGGAGCGATTACGTTTAACTGGCCGTTACAGCAGCGGGGCTACTGGAAAGACAAGGAAACGGGGAAGGTCTACAGAGCATGATATAATAACGCACTGGTTAGAGAATATAATTAAAGCCTTTTAAGGAGATGCATTATGAACGATACGATGGGATCCAGGGTCAAATCTCTGGAGGATGAGTTGCAGGTTCTCAGAAAACAGGTTGAGGGCAGGGATAGACAGCTTCAGACCCTTCAGGATATCGAAGATATCAAGAGACTGCAGTGTGCCTACGGCTATTACCTGGAACGGTGGATGAGCGACGAAATAATTGATTGTTTTTCCACCAGCCCTGAGGTTTCAGGAACTTTTGTGGAAGGTACCTATAATGGACCTGAAGGTATCCGGAATTATTTCGGACGTAACCGTGAGGTCCCGCCGGAGTTCCTGCATCAGGTTTTGCAGGTATCACCGGTCATCACCGTTGATCCGGATGGCGAACGGGCAAAAGGAAGATGGTACGGTTTCGGAGCGGTTGCTTTCCGTCCAGTAAAAGAAGCTATAGACCCTACGTTTATGAGCGTCGTCTATGAAATGGAATACATCAAGGAAGGCGGCGTCTGGAAAATCCTGAAGCTGGCACTACAGATGCACTATACATATTCACCCAGAAGAGCCCTTACTCCTGCGGGAGAAACCCCTCCCGAGGCTCCCTCGGGGACTCAGGACCTTCATCCTGATGTCTGGGCGGAACATGATTATGGTTATCCCTCCGGCTATATCTATCCCATGCACTTCAAGCACCCGGTTACCGGCAAAGAGACTTCGGAAGTCAAACGTAACGCGAAACTAAGTCTAAAACCGAACAGGTTCCGGCCGAAGTAGATATTAAGCAAGGTGTTATGACTATACCGGGGGCATATACTTAAGGATTGCGGGAGCGCCTGAAGAAGGCAAGCTCTCTTTCCCACTGCGCCTTGTAAGCAGCTTTGATACTCTCGATACGCTCCGAGGGCCATTCCGGGTCCCAGCCAAGCCCGATGTCCTGAGCGACCAGAACGATGGCGATATCCGTCATTCTGGGTTTCTTTTCGATAATGGTGGTGATATTGCATATCCGCCCCGGGGATTTGCAGTTGGAGCACTTACCTGTCTTGGCGCAGGGTGCGTTTATTCCCATTGTCATACCATGATACGGTGCGATAACGTATTTCACCCTCTTGACTGCCTCATCGGCATCGCTGACAATCTTGTTTTGCCCGATAACCATTATAACCTTGCCGGGTCCGAAAATCTGGCTGGATACACGGTTGCCGGTAGCGTCGATGTTCACCAGCTTTCCGTCCAGCGTAATCGAATTACTGCTGGTCAGGAAAACATCAATCCGGGCACGCCCCATTTCATCCGGAGAAGTCTGACCGGGAATAAACGGTTTTATATTCCCGTGTTCCGATAATATCTCTCTGAGACCGGGTTGATTGACTGTCATTGAGCCGCCGGTGCCGACCATCGCCTCGGGCGGTATCATGTCGAGGACGGTCTTTACCGCGGTCTCCGCGTCTTTCACGGATACTACGGTTTCAAAGCGATTTGTTTTAAGCGCTTTAACTACTTTTTGGATGTCCAGCTCGTTTCCTTCAACCATTAAAACCTCCTGAAAAACAATATTACTCAATTTAAGACCTCCGAGTTTGTGCTGTCAAATGAGTTGTACAATTCCTCTGAAATGGATATAATTAAAAACCAATATGACTGAACCACAAGATTCTTATCCCTCATATTCAAGAGAAAGCTCTTTCAGACGAGCTATCAAGAATATAAATCTCCGTCCTTATATGACCGGTATGTTGCCTCTATTTGTCCTTGCCCATTTCGGACATCACAGTGTAGGCGCAATGATGAACCCGCTGACGCCGATGATACGGAACGATCTCAATTTAAGCTACACCCAGATAGGCTTTATGAGAATGGCTTTCGGTCTTACCGCGGGGTTGAGCCAGCTTCCGGCGGGGTTGCTTGCCGACCGCCTGGGAGTACGCATAATGGTGCTGCTGGGCGTTACCGGCGTGGCTATAGCCGGGTTTTTCCTTGGCTTTACACACTCTTTTACATGGCTCATTACATTTCTCGTAATATCTTCCATATTTGGCGCAGGTTACCATCCTGCTTCGGCAGCCGCGATATCATCGTCGGTGAAGGAAGAATACCGCGGACGCACGCTGGGTTTACATCTCGTCGGTGGCACCTCGGCTTTCTGGATATTCCCGCTTATATCAGCACCGATTGCCGCTAAATGGGGCTGGCAGGTTCCTTATCTTGCCCTCTCTATACCTATTGCTATACTTGGCGTGGTCCTCTATATCCTCATTGGAAAGCGTGCCCGGTCTATAGCACGCAGACAGCAGGAAGAGCCGGCGGAAATAGAAACATCGGAAGCGGTGGTTGACTCAATAAGGTGGAGAGAGATAATTCCCTTCATTATAGTAAGCGTTTTCACCGGCACGGTGGTACAGTCGGTATCGGCTTACCTTTCACTCTACGCTACCGACGTATTGCTGGTATCGGAAGCCACGGCAGCGATGCTGATGTCAATAACACCGGGGGTCGGCCTATTCGCGGCGCCTATCGGGGGCTACTTCTCCGACCGTTTCGGCGGTATGAAGGTAATAATAATAGTCAGTTTTATCTCGATACCTCTCATATACCTGATGGGCATAGCTCCAACCGTGACCGTCCTTGTTATCCTGATGGTGGCGATGGGTTTGATTATGAACACACGTATGCCCACTTCCGAGAGTTACCTGACCAGCAATGTTCCGGTAAACCGTCGGGCGACGATAATGGGAGTATACTATTTTTCCGGGACCGGCATTTCCGCTCCGCTATCACCGGTTATTGGTAACCTAATCGATAGAATCGGTTTCCAGAAGACCTTTGGGTATGCCAGCATCACGACAGCCGTGATAGCAGTGGCTTGTTCGCTTTTCCTGTGGAGAACCAGGCGTTATAATAAATACCCGGAAATATCCGGTAAATAATGAAGTAAATCCGAGAAACCTGAAAGCCATGATAGACTTCACCCACGAATACGGCGTATATAGATAATGGCAATCCAGTCGAACAGAAAACAATCCGGGCCCGGTTACGAGCCCGGATTGTTTTTTATCCCGGTGGTTTTTTGCGGACGTTTTACATCTGACCCTGGAACTCTGAATTTTGTAATATCAATACGCGGTAATGCTTTTTCTTGAGGTTTTTCCACCTGCGGCACCCAGTCGTAGGGAAGCCGGTAGGCACGGTAAACATGGTTCATATTCCTGCGTCTGTTGAAATACGGACTTATGTACTCCCAGACTATTTCGTAATCAGGTGTAACCTCAAGAATACGCCCGTTGGAGCCTTCGGTTATCAGCGTGTTTCCGTTGAGAAGTCTCTGGGCCGAGCTGATATGTCCGCTGTATATCCTGACACCCTGTGCAGGTCCGCCCGGACCCGCCCCGGCGGGACTACTGCTCCAGACCACCTCCAGCGTTACCGGGTCGATTTCAAGAACGCGGGAATAATCCCTGCGGGCTACTCCCACACCGTTCAGAGCACCGGGATTGGAGACGCCGTATCCCGCCTGTCCTCCGTTATCGAATATAAGGATGTTTCCTTCCCCGGGGAGTCCTCTCGGTATCATATGAGCGTGGTGTTGACCGATAATCCAGCCCAGCTTTTTCAGTTCGGGCGTGGTATTATAGTCGGGTCCCAGTCTCCAGACTATTTCCCCCGTTGTTTTATCGATAATGGCGAATATATTGGTCTGTCTGCCGCTCCAGATAATGTTATCGGGATGAAAGCGTTCGTCTCCAGAGTCATACCATTTATTGTGCCCGAGAGCAGACATGGAGTTGATATGAGTCCAGTCTCCATCTCCTGCTCTGCCCGGACTCATGCCGGGGTTACGGTAAATGGTATTTTTGGCGTCCTCGCTGAACCCCATCTCGTTAAAATGCTCGCTGCATATCCATTCCCAGATAATCTTCCCTTCCCAGGTAACCTCGATAAAGATATCATCCAGAAGGGGCTTACCGCTTATCTCCGGATTACGCAGGTTTTTATGACAGAGTAAAAGGGTGTTTCCTCTATCGACAAGCGGGTCCATATCCGGTGTGTAGTATCCGACGGGGTTGCCCTCTCTCTGGAAATCATGGTGCTGTCTCGCCATCCACCTTGGTTTCTGACGCGGGTCTTTTATAAGTTCGTGTTTGTTAAATTTCCACACGATATTCCCATCCCAGTCGACCTGGACAAGGTCAAGCTGGTCCTGCGAGCCGTATCTGGGATTTCTCGTGCCGGTGCTTCCCAGCGTATAACCTCCCGGCAGCATTTTATTCGGTATACCATCGAGCCCTTTCCATTGATTGACCACGTTCCCGTTCATATCGATAAGGACAGCCAGTGACTGTTTATTTTGAAACATGCGTGCCTGGAATACGGTATAGCCATTCCAGCACTTCTCAGGGTTATATATGGTCGTCCCGGTAGGGAATATACTTGCAGCCATTGCATCTCCTCTATTCTTAAATTTTACTTCTAATCACTATATTGGAACTCTAAGCGAGATGATAAATGTTGTCAAGATATTTACATCTATATAAGAACTGTTATCGGTTTACTTCAGTAAATATCTTCACTCACCCCCTTAATCCCCCTCTCACGCAGCAGGTTACTTGCTGTGTAAATATTAGATTGCGTGAGAGGGGGAAAGTAATTTTGGGAGAGGGGGCGAAGCCCCCTCTCCCTTAACTCCCCTCTCCAAACAGAACCACTGAAATGATAAGCTACTCTTGTTGGAGAGGGGGATAAAAACCTGCCAGCTACCCGCCTGAGACGGACTATGGCAGGCGGGAGCCTTAGGCAGGCGAAGTGTGAGTACAAATATCAGGTGAAATAGAGTGAAGCCATTTTGAAAAATATGGAGGAAAAGGAGTAATATTAAATTCAATATTTTAGAATTTAGCAGGTT
>CAZCMK010000035.1:16622-20891 GCA_964499775.1 uncultured Dehalococcoidales bacterium
AAATATGGAGGAAAAGGAGTAATATTAAATTCAATATTTTAGAATTTAGCAGGTTGAAAAGGGGGACAAACCATATGACTGAAAATGAGAAGAAGATAGCCGTATTGAACCCACTGGGAACACTCCCTTCGATAAAACTAGAGCCGATGTCCCCCCGTCTCGATACCTTAAAAGGTAAAACGATATACGTGGTGGATGTTAAGTTTCCTGCCAGCAAGCAGTTCGGAGAGGAACTCCTGAATATACTCAAAGAAAAATATCCGGACACGACCTGGCTATATAAAGAAAAAGCCGGGACATATTTCGATGACGACCCTACCCTGTGGGAAGAAATCAAGGCTAAAGGGCACGGTATGGTGCAGTATGTAGGTCACTGAAGTACCTGTTCGCCGGCGGTCGCCGGTCACTGTGTTACCGCGGAAAAACTGGGCATCCCGACTGTCCCAATCGTTACCAACACATTTGAAACAGCTGTAAAGGAATCGTTATACGGCAAAGGTATGTCGAGCCTGCGAGTGACCTATGTGCCCCATCCTGTGGCTTACAGACCGCCTGAGGAGTGCCGGGAAAAACTGCTGGGCAAAAACCCGGTATCCGGCAGGCAGGTGATAGAAGAGATAATCGATGGACTGACCCGTCCTCTCACTGAAGAGGAAAAGAATACAGGACTGATAGAAAGACCCCGCGAGAGAATTCTGGGACCGGACACACCTGAAAATCTGTATAACCTTTTCCTCAATAACGGATGGACTTCATATATGCCAATAGTCCTTCCCACCGAAGAGAGAGTCGCCGCGATGCTTAAGGGGACAAGCCGAAAGCCAGATGAAAAAGTGGGCGAAATGGCGCCTTCGTCACCGTATGAAAAGTGGTCTTATAACGTGGAGCAGGTATCCGTTAATGCGGTGATGGCGGGAGCAAAGCCTGAATTTTTACCGGTTATACTCGCGCTGGCATCGGTAGGGACAACATCGCTATTCACCTCAACCAATTCATTCACGGCAATGGTATGTATCAACGGTCCTGTCCGCAACGAGATAAAAATGAACATGTCGATAGGCGCATTGGGTCCCTTTAATCATGCCAATGCCAGTATCGGAAGCTGCTGGACGCTGATATCCAGGAACCTCGGAGGAGGAGTTGTACCCGGTCTTAACTACATGGGCAGTCAGGGACAGGGACATAACTATAATAACCTTTGTTTCGCCGAGAATGAAGAACGCCTGCCTCCCGGCTGGAAACCCTTCCATGTACAGAAAGGTTATAAAACGGAAGAGAGCGTAGTCAGTGTTTTTCACGGCTGGAACTGGAGTAATATGGGCGGATTCGAGTCCGATAAAGACTACACTATAAAAAGATTTTTCGAAGCCAATACCCAGTGCTGCGGTGAAACTGTGGTGCTCGACCCGCTGGTAGCCATGATGCTCCAGAAAGACAGCGG
Organism: uncultured Dehalococcoidales bacterium; assembly: GCA_964499775.1. GTDB lineage: Bacteria > Chloroflexota > Dehalococcoidia > Dehalococcoidales > UBA2162 > MGML01. Next base: position 18,064 of record CAZCMK010000035.1, read on the forward strand.
TTACCGGTCAAAAGAGGCATTCAGTACATGGCTTAACGAAAACGTGATGATGACACAGACGGAGTACTGGGGATATCCCGGGCAGGCTTTCGGAGGCAATGCCATGAGAGGACATGTTGAAGAACTGGAAAGGGGCAAAGAGGGAGAGGAACCCTATGCCTCATGGCTTAAACTCCCGGAAGGGGCCGTGATACCGGTGCCGAGAGACGTGGATGTTAACATAATGGTAGCGGGTGGCGAGACGAATCCCTACTGGCAGGGAGGCAGTCTCAGGTACATAGCCAGCGCCTCGGTAGGTGAATGGCGTTAGATAGCCGGTACTCAGACATGGGGGTGTTATTCACACCCCCATGTCAATTATTCAGGCAGGTGTTTCCTCTTTTTTAACCATCGGCAGGAAGCGGTGTGCCAGCCAGATAACGAGCATGGCGTCGGCGACCAGCCCGACTGAGATAGCAGCTTCCATCCAGTGCGGGAAGTAAGTATAGCCGGGTCTTATGGCTAAAGCAAGCATACTCACATTAAAGCGATTGAATATCAGCCCGATGATTACCAGTACCGCTGTACAGAACAGCATGGTACCGCTCCGCCTGACACCGGGTAGAGAAAAGAGAATAATCGGGAGAATCACTCCTATGGTTATCTCCCCCCACCACAACAGACTGTATACACCGGAGTTGAAAAGCAGCCCGAACTCACCCGTTATCGCCAGGTCTGCAAGTTTCAGCAATAGATAGAAACCAAGTATATAAGGGATGGTTTTACCCAGACCACTGACAATCTCAAGGCCTAATTTATGTCCAAAGGCGCGGCTGCTTAGCATGGATTCGAAGATAACCATAGCCGGACCCACGGCAATAGCTGAAATAAGGAAATGAATGGGCAGGATGGGTGAATACCATAAGGGGTGCAGCGTCTCGGGTAGAATCAGCAACATCGAACCCAGAGAGGACTGGTGCAATGTGGAAAGGACTATTCCGGCGATTATAAGAGGAATCTGCACCGCCCGGACTAACCGTAAGGGTATTTGCCAGTTAAAGCGTCTGATAATCGGGAAGTCCAGCTCGTTCAACCGCTCAAAGACTGCCGGACTGAACTCAAGAGCCAGCACGGCCGTATAGCATATTACACACATCGCCACTTCGAACATCGGAGAATGGATATTCCAGTAAATTATGGCGTGCCAGATATACCATGGCTGTCCCAGGTCGACCAGAAGGGCAAGAATTACCAGCGTATAGCCGAGGAACGCGGTCAATATCGCCGGTCTGGCAATGGGGCGGTACTTCTCTCGTCCGAAGATATATACAATCCCCGCAAGGGTGAAACCGCCGGCGGCGAGGGCGACACCGCAATACAGATCGAAACTAATCCACAATCCCCAGGGACGACCGTCGCTGAGATTACTGACGGCTCCAAGTCCGTTAATGAAACGGAGCACTATCACGGCAAGGGTAGGGATAACGAGCGCGCTCAAGATGAGAATACCAACGGGAAATGATTTTCTCTTCTCCATTATTCCGTCGCTCCAATTCCGGTTTCTTCTTTTTCAGTTTCCTCCTTCTGCTCCCGGCTCAATTTTCTTTTACGACGAACAATCCAGTAGATACCGGACATCAGCGCCGCCACACCTACCAGCACCGAAGGGATTGCACCCATGGCACGCTCGACATTGACCGTTACCGGTTCGGTGCCGACAGTCGGAAACCCAAGGTCTTCAAATGGTACGGGTGACAGGTAAAGCCAGGATGTACCCCCGGCCTCTTTCTCTCCGTATATATGGTCTACGTACTTATCAGGGGCGGCGGCGATTCGCTCTCTTGCTTCGGCAATAAGTTCATCTCTTTCTCCGAATTTCAAAGCTCCTGTCGGGCATGACTTGACACAGGCCGGCTCCATGCCTGCACTGAGCCTGTCGAAGCAGAATGTGCATTTGCGTATCCATGCCATCGGCTTGTCCCATTCAAAGGTCGGAATGCCAAAAGGGCAGGCGACCATGCAGAACCGGCAGCCGATACATTTGCTGTCGTCGTAGATTACCGGGCCTTCTTCCGTTTTCTGCAAAGCGCCGACCAGGCATATCTCAACGCAGGCTGGATATTCACAGTGCATACACTGTACCTTGTTGAAAACCCACATAAGCTTGCCGCCGGATGATACCTCGTTAAAACGTATCTTTGTGAAAGTACTGGCGGACAGTTGCGACGGGTTCTCAAAGCTTCCCTGGTTCGTGGTAGTCTCTGCCGGTAGTTCATTCCAGGCTTTACATGCTACCTGGCATCCTCTACAGCCGATACACTTTACAGAATCACACAGTACCGCTTTTGACATTCTTCATCCGTCCCCTTTCTATAGTTGTGTGAACCCCGTAAAACTGGAGTAAATCAGGCCACTAATAAGATAGTGTTTTGTACTCTTTGAGCATACTGCACCGGACTCATATAATCAAGACTCTGATGCAGACGATCATTCCGGTACCATTCACGATAGGTCTCCCAGGCTGTCTTTGCCTCCTGAAAACTCCTGTACTCATTCCGGTAGATTTCCTCCGTTTTATAGCTTGAATTGAATGATTCGATATACGGTTTATCTTCAGGGCATTGTATTCCGGCATACTCAAGTCTGACATTCAGTAGACGGGCTGTTTCCCGGAACCGATGCGCCCTGAACTGGGAGCCCCTATCCACCCTGAGTGTCAGTTGATGGCCTTCCGGCACCTTCCCTCCGAATCGTTTCACCACAGCCTTCTCCAGAGCTTCAGCCGCCTCTACTGCACGGCACCTGTCGGAGAAGACATCTCCAACGATATCCCGGTCCCATCCGTCTAT
>CAZCMK010000036.1:0-14631 GCA_964499775.1 uncultured Dehalococcoidales bacterium
ACCATGATTTAGTATGGAATAATTATTTTGAGTGAGAGGGGGAGAGAATTTATGAAAGGGGGCGAAGCCCCCTCTCTCCTTAACTCCCCTTTCCTGCCAGGAAAGCCCCTAAGCTAATGTCGGTGGTTCTGGCAGGAAAGGGGTTCATCCTGAAGGTTCACCCTGAAGGGTTCATCCTGAGTCCGCCTATGGCGGATGAAGGGACACAGGGGATAGGTAATAATAAACAACCAAATGCAAACAGAACCTCATTGTGGTTTATTTGATAGAGTTGCCGGTTATATGTGATAATGATGTAGCTAATGGAATTTTTAGATACTTGAACCGACGTTTTACGTATCTCGGGGTAATAAACGCCGGGCTTTTTTTGTACGTAGAATCCCAATCGTTACATCAGGTATCAGGTGATGTCCGTTACAGGTTGAATTACAGAGATAAACCATAGCTGTTGCATATTGTCATTAGCGGTTACGAAAGTACTATTGACATCAGCAGAGTGTAAAGATTACAATTTAACTTCCCAGATTATGCTACAACTAGTGAGACGTAGGAAGCTGATGAATATGACGTATGTGACAGAAACGTTACAAAAAAGTCTTAAGGAGCTGCGAAGTAAAAACAACTGGTCTCAAGAAGACCTAGCGCGCCTGATAGATGTGAGTCTTTCGACAGTCCAGCGCTGGGAATCAAAGGGAACGAAACCCAGCCGTCTGGCCTGGAAAGAGCTCGATAAATTGTTCCGAAAAAACGGCATTAGCAGTTCCAGGGTTAAAGCTTAGTAGTGTAGTAATAAAATGCAGATAGCGATACTGGCTGGAGGAATGGCTACCAGATTGGGAGCCTTGACCAGCGACAGGCCCAAGTCGATGGTTGAGATAAAAGGTAAACCCTTTCTGGAATATCAGCTGGTACATCTAAGAGAAGGCGGGATTAAGGATATTGTGTTATGCCTCGGTTATGCGGGTGGGCAGATTCAGGAATACTTCGGGGACGGAAGTGAATACGGGGTAAACCTGGAATATAGTTATGAGCATAATCAGCTTGGTACTGCCGGAGCGTTAAAAAATGCGGAGAGACTTCTTGATGATACGTTCTTTACAATCTACGGTGATTCGTATCTGTTTCTGGACTTCGCGGAAATCCTGTCTTTTTTCAAGTCCCGGAACAGACTGGCTCTTATGACCGTATACAGGAACGATAACCGGTTTGATAGAAGCAATACGATGATTGAGGGAGATACGGTAACGAGATACAGCAAGAACGGTGCAACTGAAGACATGGTATACATTGATTACGGAGTGAATTTGTTCAGAAAAGAAGTGCTCGAAATGATACCGGCAAACCGGTTTTACGCGCTTGAAGACCTGTTCCTTCGTCTGATTGAGAAAAATGAACTCCTGACTTTTGAAGCCAGGGACCGTTTTTACGAAATAGGCTCGGTTCAGGGACTGCGGGATTTTGAATCATATATAAAGGAGAAAGCATGATACTCTCCAGAGCGCCTACCAGAATAAGTCTTGGCGGTGGAGCCACCGACCTAGAGTCATATTATTCAAAATATGGTGGATTTCTCATTGCCGGCGCAATTGACAAGTACTGCAGCATACTGGCTAATAAACGGTATGATGATAAAATCCGCCTGAGCTATTCCGAACTGGAAATCGTGGATAATGTCGATGAAATCGAGCACCGCATTTTCCGGGCGGCTCTCAATTTTGTCGATATTAAGGAGGGGATTGAGCTTAACTCCAATGCGGACGTCCCTGCCGGAAGTGGATTGGGTACGTCTTCTTCTTTTACGGTAGCCCTGCTGAATGCTCTCCACGCATATAAAAAAGACTACGTTTCCCAGAAACAGTTAGCCGAGGAAGCCTGCCATATAGAAATTGACATACTCGGCGAGCCTATTGGAAAGCAGGACCAGTATTTAGCCGCTTTCGGTGGACTGACCTGCCTTACCTTCGAGAAAAACGGTGAGGTACTGGTAGAGCCCCTGCGGATTTCAAACGAGGCTTTAGACCAGCTTGAATCCAACCTGCTAATGTTTTATACCGGCATGCAAAGGAGCTCTTCAGATATACTCTACGAGCAGGATATGAAATCCAGACAGGACGACCAGGAAATGACGGATAATCTTCACCAGATAAAAGAAATAGGGCTAAAAACGCGTGATTATTTAGAGAAGAACCAGGTGGATATGCTTGGCGAGTTATTCCATGCTCACTGGGAGACCAAGAAGAAGCGTTCTCAGAGAATAACAGACCCGTTTATCGATGAATGCTATGAGACGGCCAGGAAGAACGGCGCCATCGGCGGAAAGTTAATCGGAGCGGGAGGGGGCGGCTTCTTCATGTTTTACTGCGATAATAATAATCACAGCAAACCCAGACTTATAGAGACCATGCAGAAGCTGGGACTCAAGTGGGGTATGTTCCATTTTGATTTCGAAGGCACGAAGATACTGGTAAATACATAATACGGTGGATAATGAAGAATAGCGATTTTATACAGGACTACATTTCAGAAATGAGGGATGTTGCCGGTACGTTATCGGTTGCTGACATAGATAACGTCATCGGGCTGCTTTTTAATACCTGGCAGAACGGTAACCGGGTTTTTATATGCGGTAACGGCGGCTCGGCAAGCACCGCCACCCATTTTACCTGCGACCTAGCAAAGGCAACGAACGTTAACGGTAAGAAACGCTTTAAGGCTTTGTGTCTCAACGATAATATCCCCCTTGTCAGCGCACTCACCAACGATAACGGTTTTGAGAACCTTTATTACGAGCAACTCCAAAATTTGTATGAAAAGGGCGATGTTCTCATCTGTATCAGCGTTCACGGCGGTGCCGGGAAAGACAAGGCCGGTCTATGGTCGCAGAACCTGCTGAAAGCAATGAAATTCGTATCTGACAACGGCGGCAAGACGATAGGGCTCAGCGGCTTCGACGGTGGGCCGATGAAAGACGCCGCCGATGCCTGCATAGTGGTGCCCGTGGAGTCTACCCCGCAGGTTGAGTCGTTTCACGTAGCCCTGGAGCACCTGATATGCTCCTGTTTGAAGAAAAAGATAGAGGAAAGCTGATTATAGACTGAATAACCCGGGTGAAGCTGTTTAAACAGGTCGCCACCAGAGGAGAAAAAAGATGAAGATATTTGTTGATTCCGCCAATATGGTTGAGATTGAAAAGTGGTTGAATATGGGCATAATCGACGGCGTAACGACGAATCCCAGCGTTATGCTGAAGGATGGCGTTTTTGATATCGAAGCGGGCGCAAAGGAAATTGCCAGACTGGTTAGTCCTCTGCCGCTTAGTGTCGAGGTTACATCGAATGACCTCGATGAGATGCTTGCTCAGGCACACACGTTTGCCTCATGGGAATCCAACATCGTCGTCAAGATTCCCCAGGTTAATCAGGATGGCGTGCCGTGTTACGGCGTGATGAACCAGCTTGAAAAAGAAGGCATCAGGGTGAATGCCACGGTAGCCCTGTCAATGAGCCAGGCGATTCTTGCGGCAAAGGCGGGTGCTACCTATATCAGTATTTTTACCGGTAGAGTTTCGGATGAAGGAGGGGACGCCAATCTCGTTATAAGCGACACGGCGGCGTGGCTGGATTACTGGGATTATCCGAGTGAAGTTCTTGTCGGGAGTATCAGGTCTGTGGGAGATATACTCGGTGCCGCTAAAGCCGGGGCGCATATCGTCACGATACCCCCTCAATTTTTGACAAAGATGGCTGACCATAAGTACACCAGAGAAACGGTCAGGCAGTTCATTACCGACGCCAAGAACGCGATGGCGATGATAGAGAAAGAAAAGGTAAATCGCATCGTCTGATAGTGGAAAGCCCCCACCGAGTAAACACTCTATAACAGGAATTAGAGCCTTATCTTCAGGTCCGTCAACTGCCGGCGGATTACCCCGTCTGTTACCCTCTTAAATGGCAATCACGGTGTTTCCTTTTCGGGTAAAGGTATATGTGTTGAAAGATAGTGCCTCGGCATCGTGATTGTGGTTTGAAATAATCACTATATTCGATTGCTTATCCACTTTGTTAAAGACCTCGGTCAACGCTTTTGTCGCCGGATGAAGTTTGGCGTGGTTACTGATGTTATCATATTCCAGTTGCAGTATCTCAGCCAGCGTTCTGGCTGCTTCGCTTTCGGCAAACCGGATGCGGCTGATATTAGCTCTTAATCTGGCAACATCGGGCGGACTGAGGTATTTCTTCGGGTTGGTGAAAGTGACTATTTCCTGAGCTATTTTGGTAGACCGCGACACTAACTGTCGTGTGTTTAGCACCGGGGTGGTCAATATAACATTCTCAAGGTCATATACCGCCAGTGCCGCCGGTATGTTTTCCCGGGCTAACGATATCGCTGTAACGATGATGTTGTATGCCAGCTTATCCGCTTCTTCGGCATTTCCGGCTCCGAGATTTATCAGGATTACCGCCGGCTGCCCGTGAAACTCCGTAAATTCCTTGGTTATCAATTCATTGTATTTCAGCGAGTGTTTCCAGTCTATGTTCTTGAGGCTGTCGCCGGGTTGGTATCGCTGACTGCCGTAGTATTCTATTCCTCTCCTCAGTCCGTAGGTTGCCGTTACGGCTTCTGTGTTTGAGATTAGAGGCAGATTCCCCGGTCTGGTCCCCTCCAGATATCGTTTTGCCAGCCAGGCGGCGTATCTTGCTCTGGGAGTAACGTACAGGCGTATCGGTTCCAGCTCAAACCTGGTTTGTATCAAGCCCCAGCGGTCCGTGGCATGTCCATTGAGCTTGATAATCGATGGTCCTGAAAGAGAGGGTGATAGAGTAACTTTTATCGTCAGTCCTGGTTGCTTTAGCGATACTATATTCGGACTCGCCTTGAGCCAATCATAAGGCGATTCCAGCAGTAGTAGCCCGCCCCATCTGGTATCGGGAGTCAGCTTGATATCGATGGTGTCTTCCTTGCCGGCTAACATTCTTTTTTGAACCTGAGTCTCTATTACCGCCTTCACCGGAAACCGGCGGATTAACGCTATACCCAGAATCCCGAAGTAAAGTATTATAATAACGCTGGCTAGAAGTAGTGCTGTATTGCCGAAAAACAGGGAAACACCCAGTATGAGAACATCTATCAGCAGAAGAGTTATGTAGATAATAGTCGGGCTCCGCGTATATCCGGTATTCTGGAAGGAGGGCGACCCGGCGGCTGTTTCCAGACCGTTATGAATCACGAGTAAAACGGGCAGGGCAATAAGCAGGGAATAGAGAGGGTTAAAATACGTAGAGAATAATAAAGCGATGGCAAAAAACAGGAAATATTTCGTCAGCAGGTCCCAGATTACACTGAAAGGCCATCGCCAGAAAAATAAATACCAGACAAGCAGGACTATAGGGATGAATGACAGAGCCGGCGGTGAGATTATGGTGGATGCCAGCAGGGCGATAGCCAGGTATACCCTGGAAAATATAACCATACCCTTGCTTTCAAAAATCATTATATCTCCGGTTTGGGTACCGGTATTTGTTCGATAGTCCTTTCTATAATCGCCCCGGGAGTGACATCATCCATCTCGGGTTCGGGCTTGATGCGTATCCTGTGTTCCATGGTCAAATACACCAGGTGCTTGATGTCATCGGGGATAACAAAATCACGTTCATCCATCAGAGCCAGCACCCTTGCACACTTGTACATGGCTATGCCGCCTCTGATACTGGGTCCGGTTTGTACGTCAGGGTCGACCCGTATGTTATCCACGATTGTAGTGATATATTCAACGATATCCGGAGAAACATAGGTTTTTTTTGCCAGCTGTTGTAGTTCCAGTATTTCTTTCGGTGTAACTACTTTTTTGATATCGGCTTCATCAATCTGGTCGATGTTAGCTATTACCTGCTGTTCCTCCTTTTTGGGGGAGTGTTCGTTCAAAATCCTGAGGAGGAACCTGTCTACTTGAACGTCAGTGAGCATATAGGTGCCTTCAGCTCCTGACTGTACCTCGGTTGCGATTACAATAAAGGGTGGTTCCAGAGGGAATGTCTCCTTCTCGATGGTAACCTGGTATTCCTGCATGGCTTCGAGCAGTGCCGACTGCGTTCTCGGAGTCGTCCGATTAAGCTCGTCGGCAAGCAATACGTTGGCAAAGATTGGCCCCTCGACGAATCTGGATTCTTCGGTCATAGAATGAACATAGAACCCGGTAATATCCGCCGGCATCATGTCCGGGGTGCACTGTATTCTGTTATATTTCCCGCCGATTACCTCGGCAAAGCTCCTGGCGAGCTTTGTTTTTGCTGTGCCGGGTAACCCCTCAATCAGTACATGTCCCCCGGCGACAAGGGCGAGCATAAGGGCTTCCTTGATATTGTCCTTTCCAATAACGGACTTGGAAAGTTCTCCCAGAATCCTTTCGTACAGGTCGGGCATTTTCCTGTATTCACTCAATGGTTTACCCCCTTCTCAGTAGATATCCGGATACTACCACGAATATCAAAGCATTGATACCGAGCAGCGCATAAGGGCTGGCAAGCACGTCTCTGGTGTCCAGCAGCCTCGTCTTTGATACGTCAAGCGGAGCTTTGGTAAGGTGCGAGCTGTCAACCCGTATTTCTTTTTGTTCGCCTTCACGGTTCATCAAGTAATCTATAAAGGCATAGTTATCATCCCTGCCGACCATGGTATTTATGGCAACACTGGGGTCGGATAACAGTACCAGCCTGCCTTTCTCAAACCTGAACTCGGCGGCTATAGCCAGCGGTCCCTCCGGTTCGCCCGGGTCCTGCTTTTCATTCTCGTTCAGGTCCAGAAAACTGGATGTCGAGGACCAGGCGATTACTTCCGACTCCGTGATGTTTGTCAGAGTGCTGGCATGGTTAAGCATTATAACATCTATATTATTATCCTTCACCCCGGAGGCGAAGTCCGTTACTCGCGGCATCGCCTGGTTCTTGTAACAGAATAGAGGGTCGAGCAGAGGTTTATTGGTAAAACGAGCGGAAATACCGAGGTATTCCAGGACACGGTTCCCGTGACCGTAGTCGTCCATCAGTAACAGGGTGCCGCCGTCACTGACGAACTGTTTCATTCTGCTCAATTCTTCATCGGAATATTCAAGATAAGGTATGGCTACCAGGATACCCTCCTCCAGCGGGCCGGGGAGGTCATCAAGAGACTCGATGTTGTCGGCAGCGAACTCATTTGAAAATTTCCTGATACCATTCCACATTATATTGCTTGCCATGAAGTCCTGCACCGAAGGATAAAACCAGACACAGACCAGAGAGACAGCAAATACCAGAACAATAACGGTCAGCAGGACACTGGAAGTCCTCATTCTAGTTTTCCTCCCCGTTGTTTGTTCCGGTTTCTTTCTCACCTGGATTGTCGGTCTCTACAGCGGACTGAGGCTCCGTGCTCTCCGGTCCGGATTCCTCCAGTATCCTGTGGTACAGGTTTTCTGTCTTCTCGGCGTCCTCCTGTGTGGGCTCGTATTGGGAGTAGAGCAGCCTTTCACCGATTCTGGTTAATTCGGTGAAGTATCTGGCAGCCGGACCGAGTGCATGGCTACTCTCAACGGCGAATTCCCTCAGTGTCTGCTGAGGTCGTATCAAAGCTCTGGTTCTTTCCTGTATAAATCTGACCAGCAAACGGTACCAGTAGAATATCCTGCTCAGGATTGTGCCTGTAGTTTCATCTGCCCTTTTTATTTCGGAGATGGCGGTTATCCTCTCGCTGTATACCGGCTCTGGCTCAGGCTGAGCAGGTACAGTCTCCGGTATCGCTCTTTTCCTGGTATAACCCCGTACTCTTCCTCTCAATAAGCCCGGTAAAAATATACCGCAAATTATGATAATCACAGCAATAATACCGAGGTTCAGCATATTGACTACCAGTATGTTCCGGCTGGCGGTAAGCGGAGCGTGCCAGGGCTCCCCGGGAAACACATGAATTACCAGGTCCTGTGAACCTATAACAATCCACCTTGTCCCTATATCGATGTCGGTATTAAAAGTACCATCCTCTGAACTAACTAACTGAACACCGGAGTTTCCCAGCTCCATTTCAATAGACGTCTCACCCAGTGTTCCGATTCCCGAATATATTCTACCCTGTATTTCTATGCTGCCCGGTATCAGTACAAACCCGGGTACATCGAGGTCAAGTACCGGTATTGCCCGGGTTACGTTTAGAATGACACTGCTGACTACCGGTGAGTACCTTCCTGTGGCTGCCGAAGAAACGGTGATAACATGTTTACCGGTGTCGGTTGACGGGTCTAACTTGATTTTTAGAGTAAACTCGTCCTGCACTGCAGCTTCTTCTATAAGAATGTCATCGACGTAGATTTCAATATTCCTTTCGCCGGCAGGGGAGGGCTGACCGTAGTCGAATCTTCCGGTTATTGTCGTTTCCAGACCGGGATACGCCTTATCCTCCACGGTAAGTTCAAGCTCTGCCTCATAGAATAGTACTTCGAGTTTTATTACCGGGCTGAGCGACGCTATGTAGCGACCTATATCTTCATCTCGGGGGTAGTAGAGAGCCTGAATTTTCATCTCAGGTATATACAGGTAAGGGACCTGTAGCGAGCCACGGTAATATCCCTGTGTATCGGTCTGTACAGTGACATATCGGGAACCATTGAGGAGGATATCAACCTCACGTCCGGCAAGAGGTTGATTACCTGAGAAGGTAAGTATACCCTCGAACTGTATATTATCACCCACGAAGGCGACTTTCGGTTTTACCTCTAAGGTAATGTCTGTCGGTCCGAGCAGCCCTTCGGCGGCAATAACCGCTGAATCCACCAACTCCTGGTACATGACGAGCATTTCCCTTATTAAGCCGATTTTCTCCAGTACCTCGTCATAAGAAAGCTGCAGGTCGCTTTGCTCTGGAACCGTAGATATTTCCATATCCTCACCGATATCCACGATGGCCTGCTCCATAACCTTCAGTTGTTTATTCGCCAGGGATATATTGTCAGTGGTTGCGGATGCCAGTTCGGTGGCCTCTTCTATGCGGAATTGCTGCACCAGCATATTGAGTCTGTTCAGGTTTTCGTCAATCAGTGCTATCAGGCGAGATATGTCCGTGACGGATAAGGCAAAATCTTCTGTCTCATCTTTGAGGCTGTCAGGGATATTGGCAAAGGGCGTCTTTTCAAGTTTAACCGCGACTTCGTCAGGATTCTTTTGCAGCACCAGGTCCAGAGAGTCGGAATAATACCTGAATAAAGCGATACCGCTGAATACCAGCGCGGCTTTCTCCGGGTCTTCGTGAGGCTCCGCGGCGGATACCACCGTGCTCAGTGCAGCGAACACAGTCATACCTGTAATCGCTCCGACTATCCATTTTTTCAGATTCCCGGTCAATGTCACTATCCTGACAGTATTTCTACTACTTTTAAGGCTACTATCACTATGAAACCGGCGGATAACACGATACCGATGGTATTAAGGGTTCTCCTGGCTCTGGGATTAAAGTACGTGTAAAGCAGCGTGATAACCAGATAAACGACTATGTTTATGATGAAATATACTTCGAGCTCGGACTGGCCCAATGAAGCCAGTATGGCGTTTACCAGACCGGCGGCCAGAATAAGAGACACTATATAAGCGTTGTATATCCTCAAGACAATACCTCAAGTGTTATCCTGCTTTTCCCTCTGTCGTAGCTCTCATCTGTTATTCTGACCGGTTTTTGTAACGCTTCACTGGATATTGCCGCAACCATTGACGCTATCGGACTGCCCAGACAGCGGTAATACCATATATCCTCGTAGTGTAATTTGGCACCGTTAACCTGTACGTCTATTTTATTATCTGCCAGTTTCACACTTACCGAACTGGCAATATCGAGTACTCCCGATAAAAGGTAGGTAGCCGCAGCCTCGATATCACCGGATGTCGGTCCTGGTCTGGTTTCCAGCATATCGATGTTTATACTCCCCGGTGTCGTGACCGCAATTGCCATATCTTCGGGGTTGGCCCCGTATCTCACTATCAAACGTCCCGGTATTTTGGCTTTGACCCGTTGAATTTCTCCGTCTTCGGTCAGCGGTATTATGGCTTGCGGGTGTCCGTCCCTCATGGTAGATGGCAGGTAGATTGCCCTGTTTCTGAGCCCGAGTTCTTCCAGGAGGGCTGTTGTGTTTTCCATACCGGTTCTCAGTATCATTTCGCAGGCTTCTGGAGAGATGTACGGTCGGGCGTTGGCAAGAGCGATGCAGGTGAAGCCGATAATTATCGTGGAAATCCCCACCGCGGTTAACGGCACCGAGTCGATAATAAAGTAGGATATGGGTGCGAATATGGCTCCGGCCAGGCACAAACCCAGCCCTAATACTCTATACGGATTACTCACAATATCAACTTCCGGGAAATAATAACGGATACGTAATCAGAAATAGTCGGACTGACAATTACACCTGACCGGAGTGACCGGTACTCAACATTATTTCCATTTCTCAACGTATCTCACCACATGCTATCATATCAAAATATTAACATGAAAAACACCTTCCGGAATATACGTTAGATACGTCTGGTTATAAGACCTTTTTACATGCTTCATATCAACCAGAATTGAGTATAAATCTATCAGGATTAGCCCTCCCCGGGCATATTCAGAAAAAGGTCTGATATCGCTACTCGATAACGATGTAAAGTGATTACATTTTTCCTATATATTGCACAAACGTATTGATTGAGTATCGGTTTTTAAAGTATTATATTAAACCTGTGTAAACAAAAAAGGGGATTATAAATAAAGAAAGACTCTCATTTTTTCCTCTTTTCCTCTGGTTTCTTATAAAGGGGGTGCAAAATATATGGATGTTAGACTGGATACGATTGACGATTATGAGGGTATCGTAGGAGCTGAAGTTATCGAGCGTATCAGGACAAAGGCTGAACTGCTTCATGACCTTCGTGTTGTGAACATAAACTCCACGTATTATGGCGGCGGAGTAGCCCAGCTACTGTCTTCCCTGACTCTTCTCATGAACAGCCTGGGAATCCAAACCGGCTGGAGGGCAATTCACGGACCGCCTGACTTCTTCAGCATTACCAAGAAAATGCATAATGCGTTACAGGGCGGCGATATCAATCTCACCGACATGAAAATGGAAATATACGAGGAAGTGGTATATGAAAACGCTATCAGGAATCATCTTGACCACGATATTATCATCGTCCATGACCCGCAGCCTCTTCCGATAATCGACTACTACCGAAAAAGATCACCGTGGATATGGCGTTGCCATATCGACCTGTCCAATCCTAATCCGACCCTCTGGAAATACCTTTCCCCGTTTATCGAGAAATACGACGCTGTTATTCTCAGCCGGAAGGAGTATAAACAGAATCTCAAGACTCCTCAGGTTTTCTTCCCCCCCGCAATAGACCCTTTCTCTATCACTAACAGACAGCTCAGTGAAGATGAGATTAATGAGCGCTTGAGCCATTACCATATTCCTACGGACCTTCCCCTGGTAACACAGATTTCCCGGTTTGACAAATGGAAAGACCCCAAGGGAGTTATCGAGGCTTTCAAGCTGGCGAGAAAAGAGGTGGATTGTACGCTGGTAATGCTCGGGAACGTGGCTACCGACGACCCGGAGGGTGATGAAATATATAACTCTCTGCTGAACTCACGTGAAGAACGTATAATCATCATGAGCCGGCAGGACGGAGCCCTGGTGAACGCTCTTCAGCACCGTTCTGCGGTGGTGCTTCAGAAATCAATCCGTGAAGGATTCGGTCTTACCGTCTCCGAGGCGATGTGGAAAGGAACGCCGGTTATCGGTGGGAACGTAGGCGGTATTCGCGACCAGATTACAGACGGAGTGAACGGTTATCTGGTCTCTACAATAGAAGAAGCTGCGGACAGGATTGTCACGCTGGTTAGAGATAAAGCCTTAAGAGATGAGATGGGACGGAAAGCCAGAGAAACGGTAAGAGAGAAATTCCTCATGACCCGCTATCTGGAGCAGTATCTGGACCTGTTCAACTCATTCCATCCGGTCTTCGAACTGACCGGCGGAGAATACGGCGATACAAGTCCTGCTGCGTAACCTAACCTAAACCTCGGCCAGGGGCAGTTCCACTATGAAAGTAGCTCCGCCCATGTCGTTATTCTCGGCGTGTATCAACCCTCCGTGAGAAGTAACTATCCCGTAGCATGTGCTCAAGCCGAGACCGGTGCCTTCGCCTACCTTTTTGGTGGTGAAGAACGGATAGAAGACCTGGCTCAGGTTCTCCTCGGGTATACCGGTACCGTCGTCGGCAATCGATATTGTCGCCCATCCCTCAGCCGCCTTTGTCATGATAATTATATTTCCGCCGTTACCCTCTCTGAGGGCTTCCTCCGCATTGAGCAGAATATTCATGAAAACCTGCGCCAGTTAAGCTTTATCACCCTGCACATAGAGCGGGCTGTCACATAGGTAGGTGGACACATGGATATTCTGTACCGTTTCTGAATAGAGACGCATGTCCAGTACCTTATTCAGAATCCGGTGAAGCTCGGTGAATTCCACCTTGATGTCTCCGCCGAGGCTGTAGGTAAGGAGGTCCGTCATTACCTTGGCGGCACGTTTTGCTTCATCATGAATCACTCTCAAATCTTTCTTCATCTGGCCCGGCTGATTACTCTTAATCATCAGCTCGGAGTATAACAGTATGCTGCCCAGAGGATTATTTACCTCGTGGGCAATTCCGGCTGTCAGCTTTCCCAGCGAAGCCAGCAGCTCGGAATGTTTGAGTTGCTCCTCCATTCGCTTGCGTTCCGTGATGTCACGGGTGACTCCCAGAATACCGATAGCCTGGCCATTATAGTCTCTCAGGAAGGATAGTTTGGTCTCTGTGCAGATGGTGGACCCGTCCTTGCATAGCTGCTCCAGTTCCAGCGTCCGCGACCGCGGGAGTTCTTTGTGTTCAGGGGTCTCTATAGCTAGCTCTTCGGACAAGACCTTTTTAATAATGTGAAGGGACGCTGGAGTATAAGTATCCGCCAGTGTCTGGGCTGTTGTCTCTGCGGCGGAAAAACCGCGCATATGGGCGACGGACGGACTTATGTAGGTGAATCTCATATCCATGTCCATCGTTCAGATTACGTCGGTAACATTCTCGGCGAGAAGCCGGTACCGCTCTTCGCTCGATGTGAACGCTGCTTCTACCTGCTCCCATAAAGATTCTGATACGCCCGTTTCAACAATCCGGGTGCGCAGTTTTTCTAACTCGTTATGATTTTTTTTAATGCGAGTCATCTCTCCTCTTCGTTCAGTTTAACCCTGGGCGTGTGATTTAACTGTGTCTATTTTACTGGTTCATAATACAGGGGGCTTGATAAACAAAGCATAAAAAATCGCTAGAACCTGTAAATATTTCGTAAACGTTTCTCCGTTAATGATAGAAGGCTGAAATGCCGTATCGGGCTCAATCTGCCGAATTTGTTAACAGCGTAATAATCAAGATGATGGCTATTATAATCACCGTTATCGAGGCCGCGATTGTACCCTGCCACAGTCTCCTGCGCGGTATTCCCCAGAAGAGTAATTCCTGGTCTGCTGGTCCTTCTTTCTTTTCCTGTTCTGAAAGCCGGTGGGTGAGTTGAGCTTTGAGGTTTTCCGCAAATTCCTCTGAAGGTTTTTCACGCAGAGACGCCATTTTACGGGCAAAGTCCAGCGCGGTGCGGGAGTCTTCGTCTAAAGGTCCGGTGATTTCATCTTCCGCACCTTCAAGTACCCGGTCCAGGTTCTCAAGTAGCTCTCTATCTTTTTCAGTATTGTCCGTCATTTTACCACCCTGAAAAACAGTCTCTTAGTTTACGTATTGCCCGGCAGAGTATCGTGCCGACATTCGATTCGGACAATCCCGTAATCCGGGATATCTCGCGGTATGTCATCTCTCCACTGAATTTAAGCGAGATTAGCTCCTGTTCATTCATATTCAGGTGAGAGATGCACTCATGTAGCTTTCTGATTTCCTCCGAGCGGGTTATCTCCTCATCGATTGATATCGAGGATGCCGTAATATCCTGTTCCGGTTCTTTCCGGACTCCCTGCTCTACGCCTCTTCTCCGGTAATAATCGATTATCGTATTACGGGCAATAGAGAAAATCCACGTGGAGAATGCGGCTTTATCCGGGTCATATTTTACATAACCGGTTAGCGCTTTATTAAAAATATCCGAGGTCACGTCTTCCGCAGTATCATTATCTCCTACTCTGTAACGCACGTACCGGAATATTTTGGGAAGGTACTGCTCGTAAAGACGGCCGAACGTCTCTGCCGTTGAGTCGGATACCGCAGTATTGATAGTATTGTCTGCATCAATATCCATGATAAACCGCATTCTCTTCCTTCCCGACGTTCCACATTAATATATACGAAGAAACAGAAAAATCGTCACTCTAAGCCGGATTAATCATAGCTGGACACTACGTTAGCACGACTGAATATACATGGCAAGTGTATAAATAAATAGTTCTGTTTGCATCTGGTTGTTAGTGTTAACCTCACCCCTTGCCCTTCATCCGCCATAGGCGGACTCAGGATGAACCCTTCAGGGTGAACCTTTCAGGATGAACCCCTCTCCAGCCAGAACCATTGTAAAGGAATGAGAAGGTCTCCT
>CAZCMK010000036.1:14731-20700 GCA_964499775.1 uncultured Dehalococcoidales bacterium
TCAGGATGAACCCCTCTCCAGCCAGAACCATTGTAAAGGAATGAGAAGGTCTCCTGGCTGGAGAGGGGAGTAAAAGAGAGAGGGGGCTCCGCCCCCTCTCATAACTCTCTCCCCCTCTCACGCATACGAATAATAGCACAGCAAATTAGCTGCTGCGTGAGAGGGGGATTAAGGGGGGTGAGTATTTCAATCGACCAAATCCGAATAGAACCAAAGAAAAGAAAAAGCTCCGAAAATTTTCGGAGCTTTTTATATATCTCTTTTTCAGGCTTTTATTTCTTTTCGACCGGTTTTATGCGTATGGAACTTACCTTGTATTCAGGGATTTTAGCTACCGGGTCCAGAGCGTCAACGGTCAGTTGGTTAATCGGTACTTCCTTGAAATGGAAGGTCGTAAAAGCCAGTCCTTCAGGCGATTTATCCGTAATCTTGACCCTGGTAATAACCTTGCCGCGTCTGGACTCAAGCTCAACCAGGTCTCCGTCGGCAACGTCCATCTTTATGGCGTCGGCGGGGTTAATCTCCACTTCTCCTTCCGGCCTGATTTCATCCAGGCCTTTCGAATGCCGGCTCATATTCCCGCCGTGGAAGTGGAAGAGCATTCTGCCGGTGGACAGGATTACCGGATAGTCCTCATCGGGGAGTTCGAAGGCTTCCTTGAAGGAAATCGGCTGGAATCTACCGAGACCTCGAGAGAACTGTCCTTTGTGCAGGTACTTCGTTCCTTCGTCGTCCGGAGTGCGGCATGGCCACTGCAGTCCTGCTGTATCCAGCCTGCCGTAGGTGATACCGGCATAGTTAGGAGTTAGAGCCGCTATTTCCTCGAATATCTTCTCAGGACTCTCGTAATTCATCGGGTACCCCATCCGGCTGGCTATCTCAGATATAATCATCCAGTCCGGCCGGCTGTTTCCGATAGGCTCGATTGCCTTCCGTGCCCGCTGTACCCTGCGTTCCGTGTTGGTGTAGGTGCCGTCCTTCTCGGCGAAGCTGGCGGCAGGCAACACCACGTCGGCATACAGAGCGGTCTGGCTCATGAAAATGTCCTGGACTACCAGGAAATCGAGCTTTTCAAGGCCTTCTCTAACGTGTGTGCTGTTGGGGTCGGAAATAATCGGGTCTTCCGCCATGACGTATACGCCCTTGATGGTACCTTCCACAGCGCCGTTCATTATCTCCACCACGGTCAACCCCGGTGCCGGCGGGAGCGATACTCCCCAGGCTTCTTCGAATCTGGTTCTCGCCGCTTCGTCGGCAACCTGTTGATAGTCGGTGAAGACGTTCGGCAAGGCTCCAAGGTCGCAGGCGCCCTGCACGTTGTTCTGTCCCCTCAGGGGATTCACGCCGGTGCTTTCCTTGCCCACGTTGCCGGTTGCCATCGCCATATTGGCTAGGCCAATCACGTTATCCGTCCCGGTAGTGTGCTGGGTTATACCCATGCAGTAGAGAATGCTGGACCTGCCGGACTGGGCATAGACACGGGCTGCCTCGCGCAGGTCTTCGGCGGGAACGCCTGTTATACTGCTAACCATTGAGGGCTCGTATTCTTTTACGGCTTCCTTCAGTTCGTCGAATCCCTCGGTACGTTCTTTAACGAAGTCGGCGTCATACCAGCCTTCGGAGATAATTATATTCAGCAGACCGTTGATAAGGGCGACATCCGTGCCGGGATGGTGTCTCAGCCAGATATCGGCGAAATCCGTCATTCTTATCTTCCGGGGGTCGGCGACAATCAGCTTTGCGCCCTTATATCTGACGGCATTCATCACCTGGAGGGCGATGACAGGGTGGTTTTCTGAAGTATTCGAGCCGATAATGAAGATACAAGCGGCGTCTCCGATTTCAGCGATGGAGTTTGTCATGGCTCCGCTGCCTAAGGTCGTGGCCAGACCGGCCACGGTAGGGGAATGTCAGAGACGCGCGCAGTGGTCAACGTTATTGGTACCGATAACCGCCCTGGCTAGCTTCTGCATCAGGTAGTTATCTTCATTGGTGCATTTAGCGGATGATAGTAATGCCAGGCTGTCCGGGCCGGATGTATTCTTAATCTCAGACATTCTTCCGGCTACCATATCAAGGGCTTCTTCCCAGCTTGCTTCTCTGAACCTGCCTTCGCCTCTCTCTCCGGTTCGGATTAGGGGCGTGGTCAGCCTTTCCGGACTGTTAACGAAGTCGAGTCCGAACTTGCCTTTTACGCATGCTTGCCCCTTGTTGGCGGGGCCTTCGGGGTCGGGCGATACGCGGATTATTTTCTCGTCTTTGATATTGAGTTTGAGCTGGCATCCCACACCGCAGTAAGGGCATATCGTGGTGACCGTTCTATCCGGCATTCCTGCCATGTAGGAACTTCTTTCTGAGAGGGCTCCGGTGGGGCAGGCGTCCACACAGGCGCCGCAAAACTGGCAATCAGCCTCTTCCAGCGTCTTCTCACCCGAGGGAGTAATAACGTAGCATTTCAGGCAGCGCTGGGCTTCGGCTTCGGCGACTTCCCGGCTCATACCGTACTCCACCTCATCGAAATTTTTCACCCTTTCTTCCGGGGACAGATAATCAAAGACTGCTATTTTTTCTTCGGTCAGGTCGATATCCGGCACTATCTCCGCTTCTTCTTTTACTACCAGCGATTCCGAGATATCGCCCTTGCCGCCGAGGTAACGGTCGATGGCTTCCGCCGCCTTTCTGGCGCCGGCGATAGCCTCGATTACGGTGGCTGGCCCGCTGACGCAGTCGCCGGCGGCGAAAACGCCTTCCCGGTTGCTTTTCATGTCTCCTGCCACGGCCACCGTATTACCGCGTCCCGTTTCGATGCCAAATGTCTCCGGGACCCGTGGACGCTGACCGATGGCAGCAATAAGCGTGTCCAGCTCGGTAATGAAATTGCTGCCTTCTATCGGAACCGGGCGCCTTCTGCCGCTCTCGTCCGGTTCTCCCAGCTCCATGCGCTGGCAGTCCAGCTTCAGTACATTGCCCTCACGGGTAACTAAAGCAGGTGCCGACAGGTACAGTAACTCGATACCTTCCTCGATAGCCGCTTCAACCTCTTCGGGACTGGCAGGCATCTCGGCACGGGTACGCCGGTAGAATATGGTTACCTTCTTTGCCCCGAGACGCAGCGATATCCGGGCTGCGTCTATGGCTACGTTACCGCCGCCGACCACGCCGACTCTATCGCCGACTTCTACCTGCTCGCCGAGATTGGCGCGCCGGAGGTATTCGGCGGCATCGATAATCCCGGGCAGGTCTTCTCCCTCGACGCCGAGCTGCATACCCTGGTGGGCGCCGACTCCGAGGAAGACGGCGTCGTACCCTTCCTTGAAAAGCGATTCCAGGGAATCGACCCTGGTGTTCAGCTTGATTGCCACGCCGGCGTTTTTAATCTCTTCAATCTCGCCTGCCAGTATATCCTTGGGCAGACGGTATGCCGGTATGCCTACCCGCATCATCCCGCCTGCTTCCGGCAGGGCTTCGAGGACGGTGACCTTATGTCCCAGTCTGGCGAGGTAATACGCCGCGGTTAAACCGGCGGGACCCGAGCCCACCACGGCGACGCTCTTGCCCGTTTCCGGCAGGTTCTCTGTCATTTGTTTCCATGAACCGTCATCGTTATCGGCGGCATAGCGTTTTAGCATCCGGATGTTCAGGGGGTTATCCACCTCCAGCCCGCGCTGGCAGGCACTTTCACAGGGGTGAACGCATACCCTTCCCAGTACGCCGGGGAAAGGCACCTTCTCCCGTATCACGGCTAAAGCAGCGCCGGGTCGACCCCTGGCGATGAGCCGGATATAACGGGGAATATTGATACCTGCAGGGCAGGCACGGTGGCAGGGATAGGCGGGTTCTATGACTTTAGCGTGCCTTACACTGTCGCACACTCTTATGCATCGCTCGCACATAATGCAGAGGTTATGGTCGCGTATAAAAAACGGGTTGTCTTCTCTTACCGGTAACTTCTTGGGGGTATATTCCGGTAGCTCCTTTATTCCTATGTAATCGACTGCATCCTGTAGTTCGCAGCGTCCGTTCTTCGAGCAAAGCACGCAGCGTTCCGATACACTCACATTGCGCAGGCAGATATCAAAAGGACCGCAGCGGTCTCGCCGGTCGCAGACAAGGCATTCGTGGGGATGTCTTTTCAGAATCTCACCGAGGGCTTTCCTGCGCAGCTCCTGCACCTCCGGAGTGTCGGTATTCACTGCCATACCGTCGGAAACCTGGGTGTTGCAGGAAAGGATGATTTTACCATCAGCCTCCACGACACATAGCCGGCATGACATATCGGGCGCAACTTCGGGCAGGGGCTTAAGGCCGGTAAAATGACAGAGGCTGGGAATGTATATCCCAGCCTCTTTACATAACTCTAATATGGTCTTGTTACTCTCGGCGGTAATTTCTTTCCCGTTTACTGTTATTGCTGCCGTTGCCATTCAGCATTCTCCCTTTCGGTATTTTTGCTTCTGTTTCCAGTCAGAAATCCCTTTCATGAGCAGGGCGGAAGTTGATAAATTTGATATTCATTGGTGTCCGATAACCTTATCGGTTATCCGGTGGCATCATATCAGATGGCATGTTCTTTTTCAAGCCGTGCGGGTGCGTTATCGATGTAAAAATGACCTGCTTTATACAGGGTGAACACCCCGTTGAAACTTGACGTTGGTCGTCAATTGGTGATAAAGTCAATTGCGGATTGAGTTATAAGCAACGATTACTACAGCTTGTTTTGCCTCATAGAGGTGAAAGAGGAGCCTTAATCCCGGTGTTGCAAAAAGTCCAGGACGAGTTCGGTTACCTCCCGCGAGAAGTCATTCCCGAGATAGCCCGCATTCTGTGTTTGTCCGAGAGCGAAATCTACGGAGTTGACCTACGAGGCTCCGGTTGGGGTAACGGATTCTGATTATCATCTGGTGTTAATCACCGTTCCCAGCCTTTACTATTTCAACGCTGCGGCGATGGATGTCGGGCTGGGCGAGTTCAGCACTCTGGAGGGTGGACAGCAGGTCACAGTAAGTCCGGAGGATGCCGCCGGAATGAAGATTAGTGACAGAGAAGAAGCGAAGCTGGTCTCTCGGTGGGGAGAGATGTAGGTTAAAATTAAGGTGGAAAATACTCTACCTGCGGTAGTTGTGAGCGTTCCTCTTCATTTCGCCCGCAGTATATTAAGTCCGGTTGCAGACCCGGATACCGGATTGTCGGAATATCAGGTATGCGCCGTTAGGATTGAGAAAAATAACGGTAAGACGTGATTTCCCCTGTCACGCCCTACCGGCATTGGTTATGCCATAGGAAGGATAGACATCTGTACAAGATATTGTTAAAACAGGAGCTGGTGCCCAATGTCCATCTTTTCAAGATTGATGCCCCCAGCGTTGCCAGGAAGGCACAGCCGGGGCAGTTTGTCGTCATCAGGATTGACGAAAGGGGTGAACGCATCCCGCTTACCGTAGCCGACTGGGACCGGGAAGAGGGCAGCATTACCATTGTTGTCATGGAGGTGGGGACCACCACCCACCGCCTGGCACAGCTGGGAACCGGCGATTCCATCGCCGACTTTGTGGGGCCGCTTGGTCTGCCCACCCACATTGATAAGTTCGGCACCGTCTGCTGTGTTGCCGGCGGGTTTGCCATGGCGGTCATAATGCCCGTCGCCCGGGCTATGAAAGAAAAGGGGAACGGGGTCATCTCTATCATGGGAGCGCGGAACAAAGACCTTATCTTCTGGGAGGACGAGCTGCGCCGGGTCAGCGACGGGCTAATAGTTACCACCGATGACGGCTCGTATGGCCGCAAAGGTCTGGTAACCGAGCCGTTGAAGGAACTGCTGGAGAGCGGTACCAGGATTGACCGGGTGATAGCCATCGGACCGACTGTCATGATGAAGTACTCGTCCTTCACGACACAGCCCTTCGGTGTGAAGACTATTGTCAGCCTGAACCCGATAATGGTCGACGGCACCGGCATGTGCGGCTGCTGCC
>CAZCMK010000037.1:0-19662 GCA_964499775.1 uncultured Dehalococcoidales bacterium
AGCCCATCATAATAATACGCTGGAGAGTCACCAAAATCCGTCTAATTTTATTCCCGTTAAGAGTAATCAAAACCCAAAAAGCCTGTTCAATATCGATACTAAACACTTGTATTAAAGAAGATGACAGACCGGACAATTTAATATATTATTAGTAACTACCATACAGTAAAAATAGTGAAAGGAGCATGAAATGGCGGACAAAGGTAAGGTATATAAAAGCCTTAATCCCGTTGGAATCCAGGAATCGGTGGAATTCTCTCCTCTGGCGCCGCGTCTCGACACACTCGACGGTAAAACTATATTCGTCAGTATCGGTGCCGGAGGTGAACAGGATATCACCATACCCCTGCCCAAGAAACTTCAGGAAAAATACCCTAATGTCAACTGGATCAGTGAAAGAACTGCTCCCCATCTGACCAAGGAAGGCAGCATCGCACTGACCGACGAGCAGATAGCGAACAAAACCGTGGACGCTTTGATACGCGGTGTAATCTGGTGACATGGAGCTATATGGGAGCAGTTGCCCCATCTAGTAACAATCGAGAAACGCGGTGTCCCGAGCGTATTCATCATCTACGGCGACCAGGATGAATGCTTCGCGCAGGCAGCAAAGCTGAACGGTCTTCCTCACGCAAGACGCGTACATTGTTCCCGCACCCTACCGGGACCTGACGATGTAGATAGATTCATGGAACCTATGCTGGACGCCCTGGTAAGACCGCTGACGGAAGAGGAGAAAAAAGGCGGCGGGTGGGATACACCGGATAGAAGAGTACTCTTCGAAGGCACTCTTGAAGAAGCAGAGGAATTTTACCAGCAGACAGAAAACGTGCCTACCCTGGGGAATGCCCCTATGGCAATCTATACGGACGGCCTCCCGATAGTAGTTCCTACCGAGGAAAGGGTACAGGCGATGCTGAAAGGCACCAGCCATAAACCGGATGAGCTGATAGTCTACCAGAGCGACCATAGACTGGGAGATAGAATAAATCAGATGGGAAGCACGGGTAAGAAAGGCGACCCGGTTCATTTTATGCCGATGAGACGAACGGCAACGGTTGAGAAGGTAGCGATTATCGGCGTAATGGCAGGATGCAGGCCGGAGCACATGCCGATTCTACTTACTAACGCCGAGTCAGGTGGTGGATGTGGTGATGGACGCGGTGGCGGGGCATACTGCATCAGTGGCCCCATTGCCAAGGAAATAGGCATGAACTTTGAGGTCAACGTTCTTGGTCCCGGAAATCCATCCAACAGGTGTCTTGGTCGTGCCGGTAATCTCATGTGGCGGAATTTCGGCGGCAATATCCCGAGCGTGAATAACTGCGGCATCTGGGGAGGTGGCGTGAGCAACGCCTTCCCCGAGAACGCGGATGCACTTCCGCCGGGATGGAAAGGCTTGAACGAAGAGTACGGTTTTAAGAAGGACGAGAGTATTCTTTACCCGACCGGTGGAGGAGGAGGTGGCACCCACTTCTCTCCGGGAGGTTACCGGGCTTTCCAGAAGAGTGGACATGGCGGTATCGCCAGAAGACTCGGTGTAAAAGGCATCCCCGGTCCTCATAACTGGCTTGAGTACGAAATGCCCGGTATGTGGGCCAATGGAGAGGGCAGCTTAACCATTTTTATGCTCCCCGAGATGGCACAGCACCTTTACGAATACGGCTTTAAATCTAAAGACGAAGTATACGAGTGGATATATAACAAGAGTTTTACGACATTGAAAGAGTACCGTACTCACTCCTGGCCCGATATGCGGACAAACGCCTGGCTGGGAATAGAGAAAACCTCAGGGAAGCACTGGAAAGAACTTGACGATGACTACATGTTCCCGGTGTTGGATGACCCCTTTAATAACTGCATCATCGTCACCGGTGCCGGTGAGGAAATGGCTTTGATAGGCGGTGGGCGTGGAACCAATATGGACGCCGTCTACAATATCGATGTGTGGCGGTAAATATCACACCCTGCATTTCATACAATAAAAGGCTGGGCTTAAAACCCCCAGCCTTTTATTGTAACGTCATTCATGTAATGGCAATCCCTACCATCCGATTTGCCGTATTTACTCGTCTTCCCGGGTGCCTTCGGCATCGATAAATATCATTTTGTCTCTCAACTCTTCTGCCACCAGCTTCTTCAGCGATGTCTCCGTCAGTTTGGAGGCATACTGTGCCTGTATAAAGATAAAAGGCCTGTCTACCTTGAGTACCCTGAAGGGACAGTGTATGAACTCAGGAGGTATATAGACGATTGTGGACTCTTTTATGATGTGAGGCTCCATCTCGGGTCCCATGCATAACTCCATCTCCGCTCCCAGTTCCCTGGGGTTTTCCGGGTCAGTCCCCAGCGCCACCAGTACCTCGGCGTGGCGGTGAGTGTGAGGTCCATGCCCCGCCACTTTGGTAGCCTCTTCTCCCATAATCATCACCGAGAAGTAGTGGCTCCCCTTGATAATATCATCATCGGTAAAGACGACCATTGCCGGCATTTTCCCGAAGCCCTTCTGCCTTTCCTCCGGAGTGAGTTCGTTTAAGAAGTATTTGCTGTACTTTGATTCCGCCATTATTTCCCTCCTGCTTGTTATCTGCCGCAATGTTACCCGACTGCCCTCTAACGGTCAAGTATTCGATACTCTCTCCTTTTAAAAAACAGTTGCAGAGCTTGAGCTCTGCAACTGTTTTCAACCCTTAAACGAGTCAGTCCTTGACTATAGCCCAGGCAGGGCAGTAATTTTCGATACACGTCCCGCACTCGGTGCACTTCTCCGGGTCTATGATATAAGTGTCTTCGCCCTCGTAGATAGCTCCCTCAGGGCACTCGTAATAACAGGCACCGCATTTAACACAGTCTTCGGTTATTCTATACGCCAATGTTACTCCCTACATGGCTCTTATATTCTATAGCTCCTGTTATTCTAAATCAAAAGTTATATTATTCAACTGCTCATAGTAATTGCCCCACCGAGCCGTAAAACACAGCACCGAGCAATCAGGGTCTTCCACACCCAGCGGATAGTAAATTTCAGCTCCCTCAGCCCAGAGCATCTTTCTAGATTCTATATCCTGCCCGAAAACGGCTATATTTTAGATATTAAAAACCCACCCTGACGAAGCTTTTTTAAGATTATCATACTAAATTTTAATACTATAGAGTATATTCCTATATAGTACTAATGCCAAAAACCCGCCCGGCTATCGAATTTCAATACATTTCTTATTATTGTTATGATACACTACTCATATTACTAATAAAGGGTTACCTGATGAACATATTTCTACTGACAATCGGTACTGTTATGTTCCTCATAAGTTACTTATGGGTCGGTGTTGATGCGATAAGAAACGATCCCTCATACGGTAAATGGGCGTTTTTCAGCGGTATATACCGCATTAATTACTGCAAAACAAACTGGGGCAGGACAAAAATTCCTTGCTCAGGCAGCATTCTTGGTCTTGTCCTTGTTTTAGTTGGTATATTAACCACCATGAGTTCATAGTGCTCCTCTTTTCAGAGACTTACAGTTTTTGAATGAAACATTACCCGATGCCAGTATGGAAAGACGGATTAGCTATTAAATATTAAGTCAGGCACTGTAATTATGCCGGTTGAATTGAAAACGGAACGACTCCTTCTCAGGTCTTTCACCATGGATGACGTGGACGACGTACTCGAATACGTCAATGACACCGAGTGGGCTGAATACCAGGTAAATATACAGCAGGTTCCCTATACAAGGCAGGACGTGGAGACCCTCGTGGAAATGTTTTCGGAACCGTCATACTGGGAGACAGGACATCCGGGACTGCCGCCTTTTTCAAACGGAGCAGGTCTGCTTCAGATACTCGCTATAGTATTTGGAGGCAGGGTAATCGGAGAAATCGCCCTGAACCAGCGGGAAGACGACCTCCGGAACGACCGGGTAGAGCTTGCATATACTCTTTCACGCCGGCACTGGAATAAAGGCCTTACGACCGAAGCAGCCCGGGCAGTCATGAACTGGGCTTTTCAGACGTACAGTTTTAATAGATTGTATGCCTGGTGCGACCCGAGGAATACCGGTTCCTGGCGGGTCATGGAGAAGCTGGGAATGAAGCACGAAGGTCAGCTACGAAGCCACCTTAAAGAAGGTGGCGAGTTCCGCGACCAGTTGTATTACGGAATTCTACGTGACGAATGGGAAGGCTGAAATGTTGAGGGCACTAGAATATAATATCAACTCAACTCATAACCCATCCTAATTATATATGCTGTTAATCCTGTCAATCTGTTTTTTCGCCAGGCGAAATACACGGTCACGTATATCGGGTTGCTCCAATCTTTTACCGAGAAGCCGAAGAGTCTGCAAGAGTGCCATAAGCTCTACGGCATACAGGTCACTATTGGTCAGAGGTGTTATCTCACGGTAGCCCTCCAGAAGGTAAGAATATACAATTCTGTCCGGTAACCCAACGAAATTAGTAAATGTCGCAAGGTCAAACAGTCGGTTGTTACCGCGAATCTCACCGAGGTCGATTAACCCGCTGTATCCGCCATTCGAATGATAAATGTGAGATATATCGAAATCTCCGTGCACGAGAACGGCGTTCTGGACATCGAGCATCAGTCGCGCCTTTTCCATCAGGTCAGCGATATATGCCCTTTCTTTATCGGGGAACCCATAGCGTCCGAGAGCTTGCAGGTCACCGGACAGAAACTCGGTGAAATACTCCTGAAAGGTGGAGTGTTCGCCCTTCAGCCTGTCATACGAGGTACGGTCAATCCAGCCGAACCCATCAACCGTGACTTCATGTACAAGAGCGAGCTGGCGACCGGCTTCTCGCAGGATACCGCCCGGATTATCATGCGGCCAATCGTCCTCTACGCTGACGCCGGGTATCTCCGCTGTAACCATTAAAGAAAATCCTGTTGCTTCGTTCCTGTGCTCGAAGCCAACGACACGCGGTACAATCACGCCCTTATCCAGAAGTATGTTATGAGCCAGCACCTCGGCGGCAAAGCTGGCATCCTCCGGTAAAAAGCGAACATAGTATGTCCCGGAACCTGTTATAACGCGGTACACATATGTAGACCAGCCCTTCGGGACACGTTCTACGTTTATGATATCGTTCAGATATTTACCGGCGACTGTTTTTACGTTTTCTACTTCCGGTTTGTGGTTATTCATAGATAAATTACCTGAAAATAAGCTCTAAAGAGCCTGATTTCCATTTTGAAAAGGAGGATAATAAACCCAAATAACCTGGCTGGTCACTCTGGACACATATCGAACTTTTTACGACCTGATTTAGTGCCAAGACTGCATGTATTACTTCGAAAGGTTGATAAATTCCTCGACTGACAGGTCAGCCCCATCCAGTATCGAGGATAGCGTTCCTGTATCAATGGTTTTATGGTCGGGTACTACCACCTGTGCGAAAGGATTATCTCTACGCAGTATGATATGGCTGCCTTTCTGGCGTTTGATATAAAAACCCGCTTTTTACAAGGCTTTTATTACTTCTCCCCCTGACAACCCCCGGGGAAGCTTTGTCACTTGGCGGCAACCTCAAGCTCTACGGTATCTTTACTAACCTCCGTTGGAACGGGAAGGCCATCTTCAAGAAGAGCCTCGACATAGGCTTCCATTGCTTCCCTAATATTCTTCAGAGTTTCTTCCCTGGTCTTACCCTGAGAAACACAGCCCTTCAAAGCAGGGGCATATACCACAAAGCCGGATTCATTACCTTTTTCTAAAATTACTGTATATTTCATAGCTTTAATATTCCTTAAACAACTAAGGGTATTATATCAATAGCGATAAAATACTACAATATAAACCAGAATAACTTGGCTGGGGAAGAAGGATTCGAACCTTCACTGACGGATCCAGAGTCCGCTGTCCTACCGTTAGACTATTCCCCAGCGCATGAAGATTATAGCTAAAATATGCGTAGACTTCAACCTTACAGAGGTCAATCATAATACACGGCCCCATTTCAACTTGACAACTATTATATGGAATATTTATACTTTTAGTCTCAGTTGTTCCGTATGGTCTTTTAATTATCACGATATAAGGAGGAAGAGATGGCAGAAAAGAAGAATTACCGTATATCTCAGATCGAGGGTAAGATAACCTGGCAGATAGAGGAGCTATGGGAAGGCGGAACCGTAAAAGGTCCTTACGGAAGTAAAGAATTTGCGATTAACGCCGAGGAAAAAATCGCCACGGAAAACGGGTTTATCAATGACCTTGTCCTTACGGAAGCTATCGGCGAAGAGGTATCACCTGCATCCGCTTTCGAGAAAGGCGAAGACGGTAACTGGGTCTGTGTCCAGGCATGCTCTATCGCTATCGGCAACAAGGAAGTCGTGTTTACCAAAGGACTGACCTTCACCAAAGGCCATCCGTTTATGGGTGTCGATGTCGTTGATTGGTTGGAAAAAAACATCTAACCTTTATGCCGGAACATAGTAATCCCGCGATAAGTTAGTTTTTATCAAACCCGGTTTGCATTTTTTACCCGGATATGATATTATGTTTACAGCATAGGGGAAGGTTACAGAAATGGTAAAAGTTCCCTCTGGTGTGAGGGAGCTTTTTTATGGTCTGTAACCGGATGGTAAGATAAACCGGTGTGGGCGAGGTTGGGATACTCATCTTGAATTCTACCTGGTTTTTCCGCAGATGCGGCTCCATATAGCCGCCCCCGATGATACTTTAGTCACATTCAACGCGCAATCATGTGCCTTATAATTGGGGTAAGCAATTGCTTATATTCGTTAATCTTGTTGAGAAAGGAGGTGAATTATGAACGTACTTGAGAAACTGGCTTCATCTTTAAATGACGCACTGTACCTGATTCTTGGAGAAGACCTCCCGATACCGGCAGACAAACATATCGGGCTGTACCCGTATCTGAACAGATATTAGTTCGGTAATGCCGGTAATGCCGGAATGTGTAATGAACTTTACCGGCAAAGTGAAAGACTAAAGGAGAGCAATAAAGCTCTCCTAAAGTTTTTCCACACGGATATTACCCTGCTTTGTCTAAGATTGAAGATATCAGGCTAGTTCGTTGTAGAGGTCGTGTTCGATGACAGCGCATATTTACCATGTATTACAACCAGTACGGCCCCTGCTCTGAATAAAACCCCCTCTACAATTACTGTATTCCCCTTTTTGTATTCAGCTTTCTCGCTTTCCTCCAGTGCATCCCAGAAATCTCTCTGAATCCGAACATCCACCTCACCTTTACTGTTACCGAGCGTCATGTACATGCCGCCCTGTCCCATAGGGTTTTCAATAGCCATCGTTATCTCACCTTTCACCTTGACCACCTGCTCCAGCAAAGAGTCATCCACCTGATGAGGAGAAAGTAAATCGGGGTCGGACTGGCAGGAAAACCCGCAAAACAGAAGCGAAACGGCCAGAATACCTGCTATTACGGCATGTTTTATCATATTACGTCTCATTTTCAAATTGTATTCCGTAGAAGACCGGGACGTCAAAACAGTGACCGCTTTCTATCATCACCCGTTTGACAGGAAAGCTTTAAGCGTTTATGCTGAATTCCGGTAATCAAGAAAGGAATAGCGATTTTGGCCGATATATCAATCCTCCAGAAAGAATTTGGAATTACATTCAATGATACCGCACTGCTCGAGCAGGCGCTGGTACACCGCTCATACCTGAATGAGAATCCGGGGCTCGCATCGAACTCCAACGAGAGGATGGAATACCTGGGGGACGCTATCCTTGGTCTGATAGTCGCCGAGAATCTATACCGTGACTACCCCGCTCTGGATGAAGGAGAAATGACCAAGCTCCGCTCCGTCCTTGTCCGCAGAGAGACTCTCGCCCATATTGCAGAAACAATCGGACTGGGAAACTACATCTATCTGGGGAAAGGTGAAGATACCAGCGGAGGGCGGCGGAAGCCGGCTAACCTGGCATCTACTCTTGAGGCGGTAATCGCCGCCGTTTACCTGGACCAGGGACTGGCAGTAGCAGAAGAGTTCATCACGCGGTTAATAGACACGGAACTTCAAAAAGCACTTAACCAGCATACGATAGCGGACTATAAATCCGAGCTCCAGGAGCTTATCCAATCCAGGGAGCAGCGGATACCCTCCTACCATGTAACAGGCGTAACGGGACCTGACCACGGCAAGACATTCACCGTTGAGGTAAGGCTGGGAGACACCTTGCTGAGTACCGGCTCCGGTAAAAGTAAAAAAACAGCCGAGACCGAGGCAGCACGGTCAGCTTTGAAAAAATTCTCCTGAATCTTTACATGATAATCCTTCTTTGCTAAACTGCAATTGAGCAAAATGTTTATGAATCAGCCATAAAGAGGGACTATTATGGGTAGACGGGATTACAGACACAGAGAACCTAAAAAAACGAAAAAGGATGCCAAGAAAAAAAGTGTATCCACTATTCTGCCCTCCACTACGCCTGTTGAAATAATCAGGAAGGAAAGGAGGAAAAAGGAGGAGGAAGAGGAAGAATAGTCCGGAAAGCAGCTTATAACAAAAATATCACTAACCTCTCCTCCGTTGTGAAACCAAAAAACTGGCTGGTAGATATACCAAATCAAGCATTACCAGCCAGCTTATTCTTTCCATTCACGGAGAAAAGGGATTCCGTATACGCCATATATTAGTTTAGCCTCGGAGACAGGACAATGGCTGACATGGCATCGATGAAAGCAACGGTATATGGTCGGGTCCAGGGCGTTTTCTTCCGCGCCTCGACCAGGCACCGCGCCAGAGAGCTGGGACTTACCGGATATGTACGGAACCTGCGCGAAAGGGAAGCCGTCGAGGTCCACGCCGAAGGCGAAAGAGCCCAACTGGAAAATCTGATGGAGTTCCTTAAAACGGGACCTCCCGGAGCAATCGTAGAAAAAATAGAAAGTGCCTGGTCGGAATATACCGGGAGTTACACCGATTTCAAGATAAACTACTGAAAAGCAGCAATAACAAACTGACGGCACATTGAGCGGACAATAGCGGATACGGATATACTTCTATATCTCAAGGGCTACTTTCGCTTCTCTGATGAGTTCCAGATATTCGGTCTTGATTCCCATTTCTTCCGAGACTTCGCAATCGACTTCATACGGTTCGCCAACGAAAATCTTGCCGCACTCCTCTGTTTCAACCTGAACGGGGTCATCCCAGCTGCTGAACTTCTGGCGGGCTTCAATAATCCCCAGGTCAAAGGGAAGGGTAAAATACAGGTCGGTAATAACCCTGTTTATACCCAGGCTGTAGAGAGTTTCCCACCCGGTGAGTTCTCCGCTGCTGTATTTGACGCTCGGCAGCAGAGAAAGCATATTCATTATGCTAAGACTGCCTCTGCCTCTCAGGACTTTTAACGGGGCTACCGATATTAGGTAATCGCTCGATAGTATTACATTCGGCACCCAGAAAGTAGGCACCATTAGAGGCTTGGGCAAAGGATTGTCAACCTCCACCCAGATACAGTCCTTGACATCCAGCATCAGCACCCGCGGGAAGTCATAGCCCAGAGCCTGGTATGTCGGGTAAATCGAGTCTCCCCGATTCGTTCCCTCGAGCAGCAGGATATCGGCGTCACTGACCTGCCTGATACCCCTGATTATCACCGAGAGCATCTCCCGGCTGGTAGTCACAGGATAAGGTTCCATATACCCTGCGCTCGGCTTAATCAAGACCCGCCGGGCTCTGGATATCATTGATGGCGCTTTGAAAACAAACTCCGAAGCGTCATATATCACAACCTGTTCCTCCGTTCAATCCACCCTCTTATATGTTTAACAGTCCGCAACTGCATTCGTCGGCTATCTTTACAACTCCGGTTTCAATACAACAATCTGAGGAGCGGCGGGGAGTTTTCCTGCCGTAAATTCCGCTTCACTCACCTCCAGATTGGTGACATTCGTCTTATCGCCGGTGAAGGCATCAACACCTGCTATGGGAAATTCCGGGCACCTATCGTTCTTATAGTGCATCGGTATTACCACGGCCGGTGACAGCATCGAAACGATATCGGAAGCAGTTTTCGCATCAATGGTAAAATTGCCGCCTACCGGAATCATCATTATATCCACGTTAACTATCCCGGCAACCTGCTCATTACTGAGCATATGGCCAAGGTCGCCAAAGTGACATACCTTTATGCCGTCTACTTCAAAGCAAAAGATTACGTTACTACCTCTTTCGCTTCCGCCGGAATTATCGTGATAGGTGGCAACGCCGCTAAACCGTATCCCTTTGACCTCAACCGGTTTTGTTTCCCTGAGCACCCGGGGATTACCCTGCACGGCAGCCACGTTGTTATGGTCGCCGTGTTCATGGCTTACCGTAACAATATCGGCTGACTCTTTGATTTCTCCGTATTTCATACCCAGAATGGGCTCATACGGGTCGGTAATTATCCTTGTTCCGTTATCCGAGGTAACTAAAAATGATGCGTGTCCCAACCATTTAATCTTCATAATATTAATACCTCCTCGATTATGATTCAGCCAGAGACATGACGAGGTTAACCAGAGTCCTCACCGGTACTCCGGTAGCCCCTTTAGTGAGGTAATCCTTCGGTTTATCAACCATAGCCGTGCCGGCGATATCCAGGTGCACCCAGGGCACATCACCGGCAAATTCGGCGAGAAACTGGGCAGCGGTGATAGAACCGGCGTATCTCCCGCCTACATTTTTAATATCGGCAACATCACTCTTATTAAGCTCTTTATAATCGTCATACATAGGCATCTGCCAGATACGCTCTCCGGCTTCAGCCCCGGCGGAAATCACCCTGTCCGCCAGCTCCTGATTATTGGCAAAAGCGCCGGTACATATATCGCCCAGCGCTACCTGCATGGCGCCGGTCAGTGTAGCCACATCCACCATCCGTTTTACATTCTGTTCCCGGGCATAACCGAGAGCGTCAGCCAGAGCCAGCCTTCCCTCGGCATCTGTGGAGATAATTTCTATAGTCTTACCTCCCATAGCCGTCAGGACATCGCCCGGTTTCAGAGCTCCACCGCTGGGCAGGTTTTCGGTTGCGGGAATGAGAGCCATAACGTTGATGGCAGGTCTTAGCTGGGCAATAGCACTCATCGCCGTTATCACCGCAGCCCCGCCGGACATATCGTCCTTCATCTCCTCCATACCGGATGACGGCTTGATGGAAATCCCGCCGGAATCGAAGGTTATCGCCTTACCAATCAGGGCTATATCGACCTCTCCTGATTCACTCCCTTTATAATTGAGCACGATGAATTTAGGCGGCTGCTGGCTGCCCTGAGCAACGCCGAGCAGGGCTCCCATGCCCAGTTTCTTCATCTGCTCCCGTTCAATAATATTTACCTCGAACCCGTATGTTCCGGCTAATCCGGTTGCCGTTTCTGCCATATCGGCAGGAGTCATAAAATTAGAGGGTTCATTCACCATATCACGGGCAAGTCCGGTAGCTTCGGCAAGAATCCTGCCTTTGCTGCAGCCCTGTTCCAGAGAGACTACCTCTTTCTCATCACCGGTTACAATATCGAGTCCCTTAATCTCACCGTGTTCAGCCTCTTTGGTAATATGCTTGCGGAAAGTATACGTTCCGAGTAAAGCGCCTTCCGTTATCGCCTGCGCCGAACCCGCCGCAACTATACCGGCGGTGCTGATTCCCAGAGCCGTCATGGCAACGCTATCGATTCTTTTCTGCTGGAGAAGGCGGCATACCTCGGCCGACGCTCCCCGAATACGGTCGATGGTCAAATCTTCCTTTTTGCCCAGACCGACAACAACCACCTTCGACGCCGGCATCCTGCCGAGACTGTGAATAACCGTTATCTCGTTCAGTTTGCCTTTAATTTCTCCTTTCTCGATGAGCTGAGAGATGGCTCCACCCAGAACCGTATCGATAGCAGCCGTGTCAGCTTCGAGGCTTTCCTGCTCCTCACAACAACTCACCACAACAGCGCCGGCTTCGATTGCTTTAATATCGCCGGTTATAACCTTTATCTCCAACCTGACCTCCTTTTAACCATACGATAAGTTCAGGCGTTTCACTCTTTTTTCGATTTTATCCAGCACCGGAGTAATATCACGGGACGTATCTATAACGTAGTGACTACGGGTTATTCTTTCCTCCGAAGCCTTCATCCGCTTGTAATTCAACCAGCCGGCATCCGATCTATTGTCCGGGTCGTCCGTGCGGCTCTCGAGTCGTCTGCGAACCACTTCCGGCGGGGCTTCGACACGTACCATGCCCATACCTGCACCTGCACGGTCGGCAATGTTATACAATTGTTCACGATGCCTTTCAGATAAATTGGTGGCATCTAGAATAAGGGATACTCCCTTTTTCAACAGTTTTTCAATGAGAACATGTATAGCCCCGAAAAGGCGCTGGCTCTCCACAGGACTATAGCTTGGAGGCGAGAAAAGCACTTTACGCAGGGCATCGCTTTCAAGAACTGTATACCCTAATCGCTCTGCCAGCCTGCCGCTAAAGTAAGTCTTTCCTGTGCCGGGCAAGCCGCTGACCACGATGATAACAGGCTTGGCGGTAGAACCGGGAAGCTGCCCCAGGCTACCCATCAATCGCTCCGCATCATCAGAATGCCGGGTATTTTCCATACCCCTTTTATTATAGAACTTTTTTTCTTCTTTCGCTAGATGTTTTGTGAAAAAATATTTACCTTAATGCGCCATCGAAAAAATCGATTATCCTGTTCATATACTCTTCCGGCTGCGTAACATAGGCTCTCACATGACCGGCTCCCGGGACAATCCAGACCTGATTAGCGGAGTTACCTGAAGTCTGTAGAAGCCTGCCGGCGTGTTCATAAGGGATGGTCTCATCCATTTCACCGTGAATAATGAGCACCGGCCTCGGCGCGATTTCCGCTATGGACTCAATGGGCTTGATAGCCAGAAAATCCACGCCGTACATAATCTTGACCATGAAAAGCAGCGGGGGAAGGAAAAACTGCGGGAACCTGGTGCGTTTCGAGAACTCGGGTGCCATGATATCATTCAGGTCTGCGTAGCTGCTGTCCGCTATCACGGCATCTATATCATCGTTTTCAGCCGTAGTAAGAATGGCTACTACGGCGCCCATGGAAAACCCCAGCACCCCTATATCATCGCAGCCGAGTCCTTTCACGTATTCGACCGCTCCTGCCAGGTCTCTCACCTCGTAGTAGCCCGCCGATATCCTGTTGCCATCTGACTCTCCGTGACCCCGCAGGTCGAACATCAGCACATTATACCCGTGCTCGACCAGTCCTGAGGCTATATCCAGAAGCCTGATTGTAGGGTCCGCCCTGTTACCGTCCGCGCCGTGTACCATGATAATTATCTGTTCGCTATCCTCAGCTGGCAAATACCAGCCGTTCAGACTTATTTCGTCTTCAACACTATAGAACGACACATCTTTATATTCGAGTCCCAACTGCGCAGGATTTCCCTCAAGCAGCAACCGTTTAGCTTGGGTCATAGAGTGACCAAGAAATACCGATATGCCGAGATAAGCTACGATAACAAAGGCAACGAAGCCCAGTATGACTTTCAGCCACCATTTCATTTTTATCTTTACTCAATCCCCGATATAAAAGGCAATCCCCAGAGCTCCGGTGCCGCAGGCATAGCCCATCAACGGACTGAATTCGCTAATCCACAGTTCGGACCAGTTGAAATCGTTCGATATACTTCTCTCAAGCTGTCGTGCTTCTTCCGGGGCGTAGGCGTGTACCACGGCAACATGCACCGGTTCCTGTCCCGCTTTTTCTCTCATTATCGAAAGCATTTTCTCCAGTCCGCTTTTCTTACTCCTGGCAATGCCGACAAAGCGCAAGACTCCCGATGAAGTGGTGAGTATAGGCTTGATATTGAGTACCGAGCCTGCCTGAGACGCTATTTTCGGTATACGTCCCGAGCGGTAGACGTGGCGTACGGTATCTAAAAAGACATAAAAGTTCACTCTCTCCTTTATATCCTCAGCGGCTTTGACCACCTCAGCCAGGTCTCCTCCTCCGGCTGCCGTCCTGGCTGCAGCCAGGGCAATGAAGCCCTCGGCAGCGGCACAGGTGCAGGAATCCATTAACTCTATAGTGTTATGCGGCAGTTCGGTCTCCGCCAGCTTCAGAGCGTTTACAGCCGAAGAGTAGACCGCGCTGATTTTAGAAGAGACAGTAACGCAGAAAATATCCTTCGCCAGCTTCGCTGTTTCGCGGAAAGCTTCAAGAGCCTCCCCCGGAGAGACTGACGAGGTTTTGAAGGAGTCCGGGTCCTCTAAAAACAGCTCGTACGCTTGAGAAGGAGTAACATCTACCCAGTCCCTGTACCGCTCGCCTTTGAAAAGGAAATTAAGCGGCATGACATTTATCTTGTACTGCTCTATCATCTCATCGGTGAGACAGGCTACACTATCCACTATTACTGCCACGTTGCTCATAATATAATTTCCTTTTTCTTTCAGGGCTGGAGTAAGGTAACCAACTCTTAACGCTGGCTTTCGGTATAAAAAGCGATTGCCAGGACCCCGGTGCCGGTAGCGTATACCATTACCGGTGAAAAATCGGTAAGCCAGAGTTCCACACAGTTAAACTCGGAAGAGATTTGCTTCATCAGCTTCTCTCCCTCTTCAAGAGTATCGGCGTGGGCTATTGCCACATGTACCGGACTCGCGCCCACTTCCTTCTTCATCATTTTCAGAGCTTTCTTTATCGCCTGCTCTTTATTCCGGGTCAGACCGGCAATATGGACGACACCCTGAGTAATAGTAAAAATCGGCTTGATATTGAGCATGGAACCCAACCGTGCCGTAATCCTGGGGATGCGCCCGGTTCTGTAAACATGCCGGATTGTTTCCATGATGCCGATAACTCTGATTCGTTCCTTGACCGATTCAGCCACCTCTGTAGCTTCTTTCAGGTCCATTCCTGCGGCGACCGCCCGGGCTGCCGCCGTGACGATAAGCCCCTCCCCTACCGCTGCAGTCTGTGTATCGACCACCTCAACAGGAGTATCCGGTAATTCGTTCGCTATTTCTTCTCTCGCCAGGCGCGCCATGTTATACAGTGTACTGAGTTTGGACGACAGAGTGATGCAGAGTATTCCCTCCGCTTCGGCAGCCAGTTCACGGAATGCATCGGCATACTCACCGGCAGAAGCAGGCGATGAAGCAAAATGGTCGGGTTCGCTGTCCAGCATATGGTAGGCTTCGCTGGTGTTTACATCCACTCCGTCACGGTATATCTTGCTTTTGAAGTGGATATTGATAGGCATAACTCGCAACCTGTACTGCTTTGACATTTCCGGAGTAATACAGGCTATGCTATCAGCCAGGATAGATACTTTTTGCATTAAGAACCTCGTTACAGGTTTCTCAAGGCGATACGGGCTGCCTGCCCCGCCTTATCCTCCGTTTTACCAGCGCCGGGCTCAACAACAATCCCAGCATCAATAACGTAAGTAGCAGAAACACGGGCAAGCTCAGCCTTCCGTTTGAATAGAATGCTACCATTACCAGAGTCAGTTCTCCGGACAGAAACAGCAGGACGAGTCTCATCCAGCGCTGTCTCAGCCGGATGAAAGCAATCGTAGTCGCCGCCAGCGCCCCAAAGCTCAGGCCGATGCCATGAGCACAATATCGAACGTACTCAAGACTTATTTTAGAGAACTCACCTTCTTCTCCTGCAACCAGAAACCAGCCTATGATAATCGGGACCGGCAGCATCATCAGAGCGCTGTACAACCAGTCCCGCTTTACTGTCCTGACGGTAACGGACCATACCAGCCCGCAGACAAGCGGCAGATAGATAATAATCGCTACCCATGACCACCCTC
The DNA here is from genome assembly GCA_964499775.1 of uncultured Dehalococcoidales bacterium. Taxonomy (GTDB): domain Bacteria; phylum Chloroflexota; class Dehalococcoidia; order Dehalococcoidales; family UBA2162; genus MGML01. The sequence continues at coordinate 15,817 of CAZCMK010000037.1, forward strand.
TGGGCAGATAGAGTAAAAGCGCCCCGGCGACCAGAACCGGTAAAAAGCAGTAACCACGCCAGGGGAAAAGCCATTCCGGCCTGCCGTGCACCCATCCATAGAAAGCCATTGCCAGAATCAGCCCCAGTGTGACGGTTAGCCAGCCGACACCCTGCCACCAGTTGAGTGTGAAAAGCAGGGCAAAGAGCAGGTGAGGCATCGAAGCGAGCAGTGCCTGCCGCCACGTACCCTGACCGTGAGTTTCATATATCTGACGGGCGACAAGTTTGGCAGAACCTAGGAACTTGATACAGGTATTAGCCGCTTCCTCCTCGGATAATCCTGCGTCTCTCATTTCCTGAAACTCATCTTCTATATGCGACTTGAGTTCACCGATAACATCATTCTCGTCGGCTAATTCAAGTTTTAGATTATCCCTGATATCGTCCAGGTATTGATTCAGCACCGCTATCATCGTTACCCCTCAACTAACGGCGTCGCCGGCTGAATAATCAGGTTCATTGCATTCAGGAAATTCTGCCACTGACTCCTCTTCAGTGCCAGCAGCTTATCGCCTTTATCGGTTATATAGTAGTACCTCCGCTGTCGTCCACTTGGCAGCATCTCCCACTTGCCCGTAACCAAGCCTGCTTTTTCCAGCCTGTGAAGCGCCGGGTAGAGAGTACCCTCTTTGAATTTGAAGTAACCCTGGCTCTTCTTTTCAAGATCTTTGATGATTTGATAACCGTACATAGGTTGCTGGCCAATGAGACAAAGAAGCAGAGGTTCGGAACTCCCTTTCATCAAATCAAGCCTTTGTTCCATATCAAACACCTCGCTCTATTATACTTAGAATATCTATGTACAGATGCTACTATTTTTCAATAGAGTTTGCAATACTTCCATAAAAAAAGTTTGGTAAGTTCCCGAATAGAATCTGTCTGTACAAGATGAATGAGAGGGATTTATTATACCTGGAATCCGGGTAAGTGTCATCCGGACGGTTACGGCACCGGGAACACAGGAGGCAGGGATAAACGTTCCCGAATGGTGTTTTTATCTACTTCACCGTTCGCCGTCCTGGGTAAAGGTCCGGTAAAGATAACCTGCTTGGGAGCTTTATAACTGGCGAGGCGTTCCAGGCAGAACTGCCTGAGTTCCTGCTCCGTTGTCTCCGCGCCTTCCCTAAGGCTGATGACTGCCCTTATTATCTCTCCCCGCATCCTGTCCGGTATACCGATTACGGCAACCTCCGCTACCGCCGGGTGAGTAGCCAACAAGCCCTCCGTATCGGCGGGGTTGATGTTTTGCCCTTTAACGATGATGATATCTTTTGTTCTTCCCGTGACATATAAATTACCGTCTTTATCGGTCTTGCCTATATCCCCGGTATACAGCCATCCGTCCTTTATCACCTCGGCGGTAGCCCGTGGTTCATTATAATACCCGTCCATCAATGGCCCGCTTACAATCATCTCGCCCGGCTGTTCCGGCGGAAGCTCCCTGCCGGCGGAATCCACTATCTTTATTCCCCATTCCGAAAGGGTCTTCCCTACCGAGTCCGGGCTTACGCTGCCGTTAAGGGACGGACAGGTAATGTGAGCCACCGCTTCCGTCAGCCCGTAGCAGTTCATAATATCGTAGCCATAAAGTTCCTTAAAACGCTTTGCCGTACTCAGCGATAAAGGCGCTCCGGCGCTGGCACAGAGCCGGAGTGAACTTAAATCGTTCTTTATCCCTTCTCTCTCCGCCATATCAACCGCCAGAGCAAATATATACGGCACCCCGATGAACATGGTGCCTTTTTCGCTCTCGATAGCAGCCATGAAGCTGGCTATCGAGAGTCCTGTCCCCGGCACCAGCACAACAGTGCTGCCCTTATAGACCGAAGCGAGTAATCCCGCCTCCAGACCGTAGACGTGATACATGGGCAGGGCAAAGAGCATCATAATATCTCTATCTGTCTGCTGATAGCCTTCTGCCGAAATCACCGCTTCCATCACCATACTCCGGTGAGAAAGCATCACGCCTCTGGGTTGAAACGAGGAAGCCGAGGTGTACATTATCGAGGCTATGTCACCATCTTCCGGCTTGGTGTCGATATGCTCTGCCGGACTTGCCCTTAATACTTCATCGAAGCTCGGGAACTTCCCTGTCCGTTCGGAGCCAACTTCCAGAACAAGCTTTAGTGATTTTATTACTGACGAAGACTGGTTCAGCATATCCAGAGCGGGACTCTCCGATACCATCGCCGACGGAGATGAGTGCGCGAACAATGAGGTCAGTTCGCTGACCCTGTATTGAGGGTCAAGAGGGAGAACGATTGCACCGATTTTAGTGATACCGAAGAAGGCGATAACGAATTCAGTGCTGTTGGATAACGATAGAGCTACCCTTTCGCCTTTACCGATTCCGTGTTTTTTCAGTATACCGGCAAAACGGTTCGATGCTTCATCGAGTTCTGAATAAGACAAACGGCGGTCGCCGTAAATGAGTGCAATCTTTTCCCCGTATCGAGCCGCCGTTTCTTCCAGCATCGATTTCAGGTTCATAGATGATTATTCCTTACCCAGTATCACCCTTGCATCCACCGCCACAGCGCCGTCGCTATAGGCAAAAACGGGATTGAGGTCGAGTTCTTCTACATCGGGATGCTGCTCTATAAAATCGGAAACCTTGAGTATAAGCTCTTCCAGATTTGCCACGTCTACAGGCTCCTGCCCGCGGTAACCCTCCAGAACGGGGTAGCCCTTTATCTCTCTTATCATTTCCCTGGCATCCCTTTTTTCAAGAGGGACGATTCTGAATGAAACATCCTTCAGTATTTCCACCAGAATACCGCCGAGACCGAACATGATTACCGGTCCGAACTGGGCGTCCTTGGACATACCGATTATCACCTCCACCCCGGGGCGAGCCATTTTCTGCACCGATACACCCTGAATAGTGGCATCTGGATACTGCTGTCTAATCGCCGCCATTATTTCATCGTACGCCTGACCCGCCTGCTCCTCGGTGTCCAGACCAAGCTTTACGCCGCCGGCGTCGCTCTTATGGACGACATCCGGCGAGGCTATTTTTATAGCCACCTTAAAGCCCAGCTCTTTGCTTATCGCTTGTGCTTCTTCTTTCGAAGTGGCTAATCGAGTTTCGACAACATCTATTCCTGCCTGCTTGAGTAGTCCCTTGGCTTCTATCTCCGTTAGTACGGTCCTTCCCTCTCCCCTGACTTTATCGATTAATTGCTGTCCGGTCACCAACAACACCCTCCTGTCTCAGAATTCAACTTGGGAATGTGATTGACAAGTATAGCAGATTTTGTGCCCTTTGCCAAGAAACAAAGGTCAGTTCACTCGCTAACAATCTCCTTATTTCTAATAACCCCATCCCCCTCTATCCCCCTTCCCCTTTTGAAAGGGGAAGGGGGAGTTACTTATAAGAGGTGCTTCGCCCCTCTTATACACCCTACCATTTCAAACAACTGGCATCAGGGTTAGTAAAGTGGTAGTATTATTTCTAAAAAGGAGAAATTATTATATGGCAAAGTGGGTTATGGAGATAGGAACGAATTGCGGAGACCCGGCGCGTGAGGCGGAATATAACGAATGGTACAACAATATCCATCTTCCCGACGTGATGGAGACACCTGGATTCGTCAGGGCGACCCGCTACGAGAATACCGAGACGGCGGAGGGACAGGCGAAGTTCATTGCTCTTTACGAGATAGAGACCGATGACCTCGAAGCTTTCCAGAAGGCAAACAGCGAGAACATGGCAAAGAAGATAGAGGCAGGCAGGATGTTCGACGCACTGGAAATTGTCTCACGGGGAGTTTACAGGGAAATATACTCCGTTACCAAATAGGTT
>CAZCMK010000038.1:0-19231 GCA_964499775.1 uncultured Dehalococcoidales bacterium
AGGCGGACGATTGCATCGGGACGACGTGGCAATCTCGAAGATTTATAGAGATTGCTTCGTACCGATTACATCGGCACTCGCAATGACACTACAGATAATTTCAGATAACGCTTCACTTTTAACCTTGATTTAGAGAAGGGGATGGCATATACTGATTAGACGAAAATAGGTTAAAGCCATTACGCTTGGAAACCAAAGGGGGAGTATCAAATGGCTGAGGTGGAAATCGGTAAAGTTTCCGACTTCTTCTCCAGACCGGTGGTTGCCGGCATCACCCTGACAGCGCCTCTGAAAGCAGGAGATAAAATCCACATCCTGGGACATACCACGGACATGACGATGACCGTGGAATCGATGCAAATCGACAACGTGAACGTTCAAGAGGCAAAAGCCGGAGAATCCGTTGGCATCAAGGTCAGCGACAGGGTAAGAAGAGGAGATACCGTCTATAAAGTTACCGACTAGGTACTTTATTCCGGTATCCCCTGATTTGTATCCGGCAGTAGTTTTATAAGCTAGCCTATGTTCTTAAGCAGGTTAGCCATCTCGATAGCGTCGGTAGCAGCATCAAAGCCTCTGTTTCCGGCCTTAGTCCCTGCCCGCTCGATAGCCTGCTCCAGAGTATCGGCGGTGATAATACCATAAGTAACCGGAATTCCGGTCTCCTGACTTACTCTGGCAATGCCCTTTGACACCTCAGAAGCCACGTATTCGAAGTGGGGTGTCTCGCCGCGGACAACGGCGCCCAGACAGATAATGGCATCATATTTCCCCGTCTGCGCCAGTTTCTTTGCTACCAGCGGAATCTCAAAAGCACCCGGTACCCAGGCTATCTCAATATCATCCTCACTAACATCATGACGAAGCAGAGCGTCCTCCGCTCCGTCCAGCAATTTATTGGTAAAGAACTCGTTAAATCGGGAAACCACTATTCCGAATTTCAGTCCTTTACCCAGCAACGAACCTTCATAGAGTGCGCTCATAACTTCCTCCTTACGGTGAGGTTAATATTCACCTCAGTATATAACTCTGTTAATCATCAACTCCCGGTATTTCCAGGATATGGCCCATTTTCTTCTTTTTCGTCTCCAGATAATCGATATTATAGGGATTCGGAGAGATAATAATCGGTACCTGTTCCACCACTTTCAGTCCGTAACCCTCAAAACCTATAATCTTCTTGGGATTATTGGTCAAGAATCTTATCTCATGCAGACCGAGGTCAACCAGTATCTGGGCACCGATACCGTATTCACGCAGGTCAGGGGCAAACCCTAAAGAGAGGTTTGCCTCCACGGTGTCCAGTCCGTCATCCTGAAGAGCATAGGCGCGTATCTTATTATGAAAGCCGATTCCCCGTCCTTCCTGTCTCATATACAGCACCACACCACGCCCTTCCTCGGCAACCTTCTCCATGGCTACGTGCAACTGCTCACCGCAGTCACACCGAAGACTGCCCAAAACATCACCGGTGAAGCACTCACTGTGCACTCGAACCAGCACTGGCTCGGGAGTGGTAACGTCCCCCATCACCAGGGCGAGGTGCTCACCGGACTCAATATCGCTCCTGTAGGCAATGGCGGTATATTCTCCGTATTTGGTGGGTAACCTTGTTTCGGCTACACGATGTACCAGCTTCTCATGACGCCGCCGGTAGGCGATAAGGCCGGCTACGCTGATTATCTTCAGACCATGCTTCTCAGCTATTTTTTCAAGCTGCGGCAGGCGTGCCATGGTACCGTCCTCATTCATAATCTCGCAGCACACTCCTGCCGGGTAGAAGCCCGCCAGCCTGGCAAGGTCAACCGTTGCCTCGGTCTGCCCCGCCCTGACAAGGACACCACCGTCTCTAGCCCTCAGTGGGAACATATGACCGGGCATAACCAGGTCTTCCGGCCCGGTATTCGGGTCGACTATAGTCCTCACCGTCTTCGCCCTGTCGGACGCGGAAATCCCGGTGCTCGTCCCGTGTTTGGCTTCAACGGATATCGTGAAGGCGGTACCGAAATTGGACGTGTTATTGTTCGTCATCATGGGGATTCTAAGCTCATCCAGTCGTTCGCCGATAACCGGCATACAGATCAGTCCCCTGCCATGCACCGCCATAAAGTTGATGGCTTCCGGGGTGACCTTCTCCGCAGCCATAATAAGGTCGCCCTCATTCTCTCTATCCTCGTCATCGACCACGATAACGAACTTCCCCGCCTTTATATCTTCAATTGCTTCTTCGATACTTTCAAGACCCATAGTTCCCTCTTTTACCCGGTAATGAATCAGCTTACCAGAAAGCCATGCTCCTGTAAAAATTCAGTCGTGACGCCGGTACCGGGAGCCCGACTGAACTGCTCCACATACTTGCCGATAATATCCGCCTCAAGATTAACCAGGTCTCCCACCCGTTTTTCACCGAGCGTGGTATGCTGACGGGTATATTCAACGATAGAGACCTGGAAAGAACCGGTATCTCTGGCGGTGACGGTCAGGCTGGCGCCATCAACGCTGATAAAACCTTTTTCCACTATATAACGCATTACCTCGGGAGGAGCTTCGAATTTCATTATCATCGCTTTGCCGTCCCACTTCACGGCGGCTACTCTTCCGGTAGCGTCAATATGTCCCTGTACCAGGTGTCCTCCTACGGGACCACCAAGGGGCAGAGGGCTTTCCAGATTCACCTTGTCTCCGGCAGCAAGCAACTCAATATTTGAACGCCCTGAAGTCTCCGGCATTACGTCGACCGAGAATGAGGAGGGGGTCATCCCGGTTACGGTAAGGCAGACGCCGTTAACGGCAATACTGCTGCCCGTATCAAGTTTCCGGAGAATATCACCGGCAGTAATAACCAGTTTCCCGCTGTGAAATGAGGCTACTTTACCTGCTTCTTCTATAATTCCGGTAAACATCTGTACTCCCGATTCAAAACCGTCGACAGGGTCAGTGATTTTTTAGTGAATCCGGCTGTTCCCTGCTGACAGGTATAATTCCTGATAAAATACCTCAGCGGCTCCTGACGTAACCGCTCATCATCAAATCATCACCGAATCTCTCCACGGTGACATGGTCCAGCTTGATGGCGTCTATTATCTTATCGACACCTTCTCCGGCAACTGCCGTCTTTGCCTCTTTTCCGCCAATGACTAAGGGAGAGATAAAGGCAATCACCTTATCAACGAGCCCGTGGTCGAATAAAGAACCCAGAAGAATCCCTCCGCCCTCGACCAGCACGCTGGTAATCCCCCGTTTCCCCAGCGTTTCAAGCAATTCCTTCAGGTCCAGCAGGTCTCCATCCGAGGACAATTCCACCAGTTCAACACCGGCTTTTGTAAAATCGGCTTTTTTCCCGGGCTCGACCATCCTGTCCAGCACCAGGAGCGCTTCACCCGACTCGTTGAACACCCGGGCTACGCATGAGGTACGTCCCTTGCCGTCGACAATAACACGTAGCGGCTGCTTTTTTGCCTCGCCCCCCTTACCGGCATAACGGCAGGTGAGGCGGGGGTCGTCGGTAATAACAGTATTCGCTCCGGCCATAATAGCATCGCTAGTGTAACGCAGATAATGGACGTACTTACGGGACTCTTCACCGCTAATCCACTCGGAATCACCGCTTCTGGTGGCAATTTTCCCGTCCATGCTTACGGCAAACTTCGCTGTAACAAAAGGCATTCCGGTGGTAATATACTTAATGTATGCTTCGTTTATCTCCCTGGCTTCGTCCTGATGTTCCCCGATATATGTCCTGATTCCTTCCTTCTCGAGAGCTTCTTCGCCCCGTCCCGAAACAATCGGGTTCGGGTCTATCATGGCCATATGGACCTCCGAGATTCCGGCACCAATAATCGCTTCTGTGCAGGGCGGGGTAAGACCATGATGGCTGCACGGCTCCAGGGTAACATACATCACGGCCTCGCTGGCTTTTTCACCAGCCTGATTCAGCGCCATTACTTCGGCGTGACAGGAGCCCGGCGGCTGAGTATATCCCTGACCGACAATCTCGCCGTCTCTAACCACCAATGCGCCAACCGCCGGGTTCGGGCTGACCTGTCCCAGCGCCAGCTTGGCCAGAGACAGGGCTTGCTTCATATAGTCCATTCTATCGCCATTCTAGCACTACCCAAAAAAGAAGTGCAACAATAGTCAATAGTAATACATTTGATGCATAGAAACCCGCCCCCTCGCCTGCCAAAGTCCGCCTCGGGTGGGCGGCGAGCAAGCCTTTATCCCCCTTCCCCTTAGAAAGGGGCTTGTATTAAAAGTTGTCATTCCCGTGAAAACGGGAATCCAGATTGGTACAATCAGGCATGATTTCTGGATTCCGGCCTACGCCGGAATGACAAAACGCTTAAAACAGGAACTCATGATACAAAGCTCTTAGAAAGGGGAAGGGGGAAGAGATTTTATTAAGAGGGACTTCGTCCCTCTTATACTCCCTGATAGGGTAACGACGTGTGAACCTAGAAAGACTAAAGGAGATGGGGTATAATAAAAACCAGCCCACCAAGGAGTAGCTGTATCAAATGAAAACCGTTATCCGTGACGTACTGACAGTCGTCGTTATAGCGGCAGTAATCATCACTGGTCTGCAAGCCACCGTCCAGAAGTTCGGCGTGGTCGGCCCCAGCATGAATTACACCCTTCAGACCGGGCAACAATTACTGGTCAATAAAATCGTTTACAGGATTCATGAGCCGGAAAGGGGCGACGTGGTTATTTTCCACCCGCCGCCGGAAATTTCCGATGATATACAGATAAAACGCATCATCGGCTTACCCGGAGAAAAAGTACAGATAGAAGACGGGACTGTGTACATATATAAAGCAGACGGCACAAAGCTTACACTGGATGAGCCTTATGTCACCAATCCGGCGACAAGACCATTCCTGGGAGAAAAAATCCCGGAAAACGAGTATTTCGTCATGGGTGATAACCGTATTAACAGCAGCGATTCACGTACCGGCTGGACGCTCCCGCAGGAAAGCATAATCGGCAAGGCATGGTTATCACTCTGGCCGCCGAAGAACTGGGGGGTCGTCTCCAACCACGTTTCTCAGGAACATGAAGGGTAACACAGAATAAAAGTGCTTCTCTCATGAGGTAAATTGACTAGAGATAAAACAATCCTGCCGGTATGCTAATCCCCTTCTACCAGGTCTACTTTCGGCTTTACACCACGGTTGACCACGTTTCTGGGCCATTGCCCCTTTAATATCCTGGCTACCTCTCGTACCGGATTAACCGGCTGCGTGTCCAGCGCGGCGTCCGAATAGGAAGCACTGTGAGGAATCAGTATAACATTATCCATCTTGAGCAGAGGGTTATCCGGGTCGACAGGCTCTTTCTCGAACACGTCGAGCCCGGCACCGGCAATCCATTTCTCCTGAAGGGCTTTGATAAGCGCCGCCTCATTGATGACACTGCCCCGGGCGGTATTAATCATGTAGGCGTTCGGTTTCATCTGCCTGAACTCTTTCTCGCCCAGCAAGTGGAATGTCTCATCATTCAAAGGAGTATGAACGGATACATAGTCCGAAGATTTTAGTACTCCGGGCAGGTCCATCATAGATATTTCATACTCATCGGCAAGAGATTGAGCTAGATAAGGGTCGTATCCCACAACACTGAGCCCGAAGCACCGGGCTTTACCCGCCACCATTCGGGCAATCGCCCCGCAGCCTACCAGTCCCAGAGTCTCTCCGTGTACCGAGCCCATCGGAGGAAGGGCACGTTTGGCGTCTATCCAGCGGCCCTGCCTGACGAGTTCATGCTGGAGTACCATCTTCTTGGCACAGGCGAGGAGCAGAGCGATAGCCTGGTTGGAGACTTCTTCCACGCACCATTCGGAGGCGGGATTATTCACGACAATAAGACCGCTATCGGTAGCGGCTTCAACATCGATTCCATCGAAGCCGACGGAATACGTAACCACAGCCAGGCATTTCGGCAACGACTCTATAACGCGGCGGGTAAACATGTGCCCCCCTAAAACGACATCGGCATCTCCGGCTACTTCTAGCAACTCGTCCTCGGTACGGCAGTGGGCTTCCACCACCTCGGCATCTATACCAGCTTTAGCCAGTTCGGCCCGCTCCAGGTCCATGGAGCCGCCTTTCAGCTTGGCAAATCCGATTACTTTATACTTTGCTGCCATGTTTACCTCCCGTATGTTTTTTCCTGATTATACACAGATATATTACTAAAGGTCGTATTCCACATCCAGATCCTTAGCCAGGTCCCGGAGAGATGAGACGATAGCCGGATGAAGCGGAATACCGTCTTTCTTCCTCTTCCTTTCTATGTCCCGCTCGATTTCGCCGGAGACGTATATTCTGTCCACACCCGGGGCTTTAGGTAGAGCCCGGTATTCTCTTATCATTCCGTCCATTGCCTTCTTGAAAACAGCCGGAGGCATAAAGCCATCGATACGAAGCGCTCCGAAGAAATGACTGCCTGCCATCTGGGTATCCGGCGTCGAACCGGAAAGAATCCGGCACAGAATATCGACAGTCACCGCCAGTCCGAATCCCTTATAGACCCCGGTCTGAGGCATTCCACCAAGGGGCAGAAGGGCTCCACCTTCCTTATAAAACCTCTCCGGCTCGGTTACGGGTTTACCTTCTTTATCTACCGCCCAGCCTTCCGGCAGCGGTTTGCCTTCCCTGTTAGCTATCTCGATTTTCCCGGCAGCCACTACCGTCGTTGCCATGTCCAGTACAAACGGGGCTTCTTCCTCCGCCGGGACGGCGACACTGATAACGTTGATGGTAACTCCCGGTCCCGCGCTCCCCGGCGCCACCATGCCCTTACCGCCCACTGTCATGGACACGCCAATCATATCATGGGGCAACGCCATCATGGCGTAGTTACCGCCGGCACCGAAGTGCGTGCTGTTGCGGACGGATACAAAACCGGCGCCCGTTTCCTCCGCCCGGCTGATAGCTTCCTTCATAGCCCGGTGACCGACCACGAAGCCAAGACCGCGGTTGCCGTCCATTATTGCCGTCGCCGGAGCCTGGCTGTAAAACAACGTCTCCGGCTTCGGATTGGTGCGACCCCCCAGTATACCCCTGGCGTACATCGCCAGGTGACCAACACCGTGAGAGTCTATACCACGGAGGTCGGTAGCCACCAGTATATTCGCCGTTATCCGGGCATCTTCTTCCGGGACACCGGCTTTCTGCAGTATCCTTGTGGAAAAATCTGTCAATCTATTCGCATCAACAGTACCTCGTGCTTCAGCCATCTCTTCCATCCCCTTTCACTCTTTTTCTACAAAGCCAACTTACTCTTAAGAGACCGTGTTTTACCTTTGAAATAACCGTGTCTGGAGTATACTATGTCGTATACACCATTTCAACTTTCAACAGGTGGATTCAGACCTGTTTTCCACGAGCATCAACCGATTGTAACTCCACAGAATCTCTGTAGAACTTAACATTTAACCTTACGGTATGTATACTTAAGACCAGATGATTAGCCGGAGAATGCCGTGATAATTAAAAACAGGGAAGAGCTTGCCACAACCGGACTCAGAAAACAGGCGCTGGACATTATCGAAGCCGGCATCGCCCGGGTTCTTCCCCCGGCTATCATGAAATCGGCAGTCGGGTATGACCTGAATAGCAAAATACTTACCATACACGGCGATAAATACGATATCCACACGGGAAGGATTTTCATAATCGGCGGCGGCAAGGCTTCCGGTCTCATGGCGGAAACGATAGAGAGCATCACAGGCTCCGAAAATATTGCCGCCGGTATTGTAACCTGCAACAGCAGGGACCACGACCATAAAACGGACAGGATAGAAATAATCGAAGCGGGGCACCCGGTACCCGATAGCAGAGGGGTCAACGCAGTAGAGCGGATTCTCGCCCTGAAAGACAAATATTCCATAAACGAAAACGACCTTGTTATATGCCTGATTTCAGGCGGAGGTTCCGCCCTGATGCCCTGCCCTGCCGGGGGCATAAATCTGGAGGACAAGCAGACAGTTACCGGCCTGTTACTGAGCAGCGGAGCCGATATTCACGAAATTAATACGGTAAGAAAACACCTCTCTAAAATTAAGGGAGGAGGCCTGGGCAGTTTCTTCTCTCCGGCGACCGTTATCTCCCTGATAATATCCGACGTAATCGGAAACGACCTCGATGTAATAGCGTCGGGACCGACAAGTCCCGACAGGTCCACTTTTCTGGATGCCCAGAACGTGCTGGAGAAGTACGGCCTGCTGTCCAGGACTCCGGAGAGCGTTGTTTCCTGTCTGAGGAAGGGCTGCCGGGGAGAGGTACCGGAAACACCGAAAAGTCTGGCTAACTGCCGTAACTACATAATCGGAGATAACATGCTTGCCCTGGAGGCTATGGCGGACAAAGCAGGTGAAACAGGACTCAAGCCGTATATCGTTACTTCCGAGCAAAAAGGGGAAACCGCCGAAGCAGCGGAACTAAGGGCGGCGGAGATACTGGACAGAAAATACGCCGGTTATGACGCGGTGATTATCGGCGGCGAGACCACACCAACGCTGCCACCCGGACACGGAAAAGGAGGTAGAAACCAGCACTATGCTGCGGTATCGATGCTGGCGATGGAGGAGTATCCCGGTGAATGGACTCTTTCCAGCGCCGGTACGGACGGCTCCGACTTCCTGCCGGAGGCGGCGGGAGCTATCGTCGATAACAACTCATTTAGCACGGCGAAGAGCAAGGGACTGGACGTGAAATCATACACAGACAGGTATGATAGCAACACACTACTTAAGAAAATCTGCAGGTCTCTTATCGTAACCGGCAGCACCGGCACCAATGTCGGCGATATTATCGTATATATATTGAACAGGAAATAAAGATTACAATTAAAAAGGGGACTGGTTGGCAGTCCCCTTTTTTCAGTGAGACAATGCTCCTCTAGACTACTGGTACAGTGAAAAAGCAAGCTCTTCGGCGGTTATGATTTCCAGAAGCGCCGCCTGTCCCGAGTCCACGGCTTTCTTAGCTCTCTCGACGGCCGGGATGATTTCATCCGGCTTCTCGACTTTCTCGGCGTAGCCGCCCAGTCCTTCCGCTACTTTGGCGTATTCTCCGGACTGACGGTTCAGGTTATATTTGTCGGAAGCTACCGGGTGGAACCTCGTGTACCCGCCGAGGACGGAGTTATTTATCAGGACAACAAGTACAGGGATATTTTCTCTTATAGCTGTCTCGAAGTCCATACCCACCATACCGAAGGCGGCGTTACCCATATAAGCAACCGCAGTTTTGTCCGGTCTGGCAAGTTTCGCCCCCATGGCGAAGCCCAGCGAGCCACCCAGAGTGGTGGTTTTGCCCCAGCCGATATACCCGCCCGGTATCAGCGTCTCCCAGAACGGGACGAGCTCATCACGGGGACTGCCTGAATCGTGGGAAATGATTGTTTCATTCCTGTCCAGCGTCTGCATGAGGTCGTATATCACCCGGTAAGGGTTTATTGGAACCTCATCGGAGGTGAGTTTGGGCAGCCATTCTTCCAGCCAGTCGTCCTTTACCTTGAGAATTTCAGCGGCAATATCGCCTTCTCCTTTTTTACCTTCGGGACCGGTCTGCTGTTTAACTTCATCGATTAACTGGCGCAAAACCAGCTTGGCATCGCCTATGATTGCGTTCTCCAGGTTATAGTCCTTGTTTATATCACGCTCATCTATGGTCGATTGTATAACCCTCTTGTCATCGGGGATAGGAGTGGTAAACCCTTCCTTGGTGCAACTCGAACCGATGGCGAAAACAAGGTCGGCTTTGTTCAGGAAATGTATAACCATTTTGGGTCGTGTACGCCCGCCGGCCCCCAGCGCCAGAGGGTGGTTCTCGGGGAAAGCACTCTTCCCGCACATCGTGGTGAATACCGGAATCTGTAATAACTCGGCAAGTTCGCGCAGTTCGTCCCAGGCGCCGGCAAAAAGAACGCCCTGACCGGCACGAATAACAGGGTTCTCGGCGGCTATCAGGGCTCCGGCAACTTCCCTGATATCGGCGGGGTCTCCCCCGGACTTGTACCCTTTGACCGGGGTGTACTGCATTTTAGAATCGTCGAACTCTTCAAATGCCACGTCGCCGGGCACTTCAAGCATAACAGGGCCGGGGCGGCCCGTTCTGAGATAGGTGAAGGCGCGTCTCATCATCTCCGGCACCTGGTCGGCAAAGTAAATGATATCCACCCACTTGGTTATCTCGCCGTAGTTTTTCGCCGCGATAAAATGCGGCGGCACCAGCCGGCGTCGCGCGTTGCCGCCCGGGAGTATCAGAATGGGTACCGACTCGCTGTATGCCTGCGCCACGCCTGAGAAAGCATTTTCCACTCCCGGTCCGTTCTGCATGGCGCAGACACCGATTCGCTGACCGCATGAAGCCCGGGTGAAGCCGTCTGCTATGCCCACCCCTACCCTCTCGTTTCTCGCCATTATTGACCTGATGCCTTCCTCTGCCGCCGCCTCGATTATCGGGTTTTGCGGAAAACCACTGATGAACTCAACTCCCTCCATCTTCAGAATCCTGGCTATGGCGTTTTTTCCCTGCATCTGATATTTCTCCTTTCGTTTCCCCTGAAAAGGGGCTACCACGGTGTTATCCAGTGTTAAAAAGCATACCCCAGCAAATATGGCATGTCAATTATTTTACTCATCAGTCCTATCCTGTTTTGTTTGATAAAAAGTACTCACCCCCTTTATCCCCCTCTCACACAGCTGCTCAATTTATTATAAGGTCACTCTTCTGTGTGAGAGGGGGAGAGTTATATGAGAGGGGGCTTCGCCCCCTCTCTCTTCTACTCCCCTCTCCATCCAAGACAATTCTGTATTGCTATTCAATTGTTCTGGCTGGAGAAAGGTCAGGCCTACCCGCCGTCCGCATTAGGCAGACTTTGGCAGGCGGGGGTGAGGTAAAAAACAAAACAAAACCGTTTCAGTACAAATAGAGAGAGTGTATGATTTGCCTTCTTTACCGAGTATGGTAGATTATTAGTAGATACAGGAGGAAAGGTAAAAATGGACAAGATTAACACTGTAGCTGATATTATTCGGCAATCTGAAAAAATAGTTATCTTTACCGGCGCAGGAATCAGCACGGAATCGGGCATTCCCGATTTCCGCAGTCCCGGCGGAATCTGGGACCAGTACGACCCCAACGAGCTTACCTACCAGAAATTCCTGTCCAGCCAGGCAAGCCGGGAGAAGTACTGGGAACGCCAGAAGACCCTATGGCCGATAATCGCCGCCGCTATGCCCAACGCCGGGCACCGCGCTATTTCCGAACTGCATAAAATGGGTAAACTGGACTGCATAATCACCCAGGACGGCGACAGCCTGCACCAGAAGTCCGGGATTCCCGATGAAATGGTAATCGAGCTGCACGGCACCTGGACAAGAGCGTTATGCCTCGTCTGCGGCAGGAAATATCCCAGCGAGGAGATACAGGTCAGACTGGAAGCGGGTGAAAAGGTGCCTCTGTGTGAGGAATGCGGCGGGATTATGAAACCGGACGTCATACAGTTCGGGCAGGCGTTACCGGAGAAAGAGACCGGTGAAGCCCAGAGGAGGGCGGCCGGCTGCGATTTACTGATGGCATGCGGCTCATCGCTGGTGGTCTACCCGGCAGCCCAGATGCCGCTTCTCGCCAAAGATAACGGGGCAAAGCTGGTAATTATCAATCTTATGCCGACAACCCACGACAGGTATGCCGACGTGGTGATAAATGAAAAGCTGGGGCAGACCCTCACAGAAATAATCAAGCAGGTCAAAGCGAAAAGTAAAGACCGGGGCTAGGCTGAAAACGCCTCTTTTGCCCTGCTCGAGAAAACAAAAAAGCAGGCAAACAGAATAACACCGACAACCATTGACGAGTCGGCTACATTAAAAGTGGGCCAGACCCCGATATCTATAAAATCGGTAACAAATCCACGCGCTAGCCGGTCGATAAGGTTGCCCACCGTGCCTCCCAGAATCAGTCCGAGAGCCAGCTTACTGACCCAGTAATTTATCGAGGGGAAACGCCGGGGAACAAGAAAAGCGAACGCCAGGATGAGAACAATGCCGATGATTGCGATTATCGTCAGAATGAAATTCTGCCCCTGAAACAGACCGAAAGAAGACCCCGTATTCCGGACATCGATTATGCGAAAAAAGCCCGCCTCAAATATCGGCTGTTCTCCGGAATAAGACCTTATCCAGGTCTTGGTAAGCTGGTCAGCAACAACTACCAGTGCGGCAGAAAAGAAAAAAAGCGCATTCCACCACCTGCCCCGGCTAGACTCTGCCCTTCGCATTCTTTGCCTTACACTCTACGCACAGGCTTGCCTGTGGAAGTACCTCGAGACGGTCCGGAGGTATCGGCTTACCGCAACTATCACACAAGCCGTAGGTCCCTTCGTCCATTTTATGTAAAGCATGCTCCACTGCAGCTAGCTGCTCTTTGAGCTGCTTCTCCAGAGCAAGCCGTTTTTCCAGTTCAAGGCTCTCAGTAGCCTCCTCTTCTCTTTTACCGAACGGGCTACCCTCCCGCCTTACATCCGTAGACTGAGAATCGACACCCAATTGCTCTATCTCAGCGAGCAAACGTTTTTGTTCCTCCTCCAGACGAGGTCGAAATTGTTCGATATTATCAGTCACTTCTTCTTCCTCCCGCTTACTCACTGACCCAAGCAGGTCTACGGGTATTCCAGATGCCAACGGGTAAGCTATTATACTTATGTGTTATCCATGAAATAATAAGTGAAGCGTTAGTACGGTCCGGCGTTATTCGAAGCAGGCTGAAGGCACCGACCGCCTGCCCGCATCATACACAGCCGTTGAATACAACCAGTATTGCGGGCTACGGCAGGTGATAGACACCTTAAAAACCGCAGAATCGTTTATATATCGCTGGACCATTTCTTGATTCGCCTAAATAAACACCAGAATATGATTGAGTACGCCGCTCCTGAACGGTTATGTCTTATAGAAGTAAGGAAGTATATCACACTTCCATCACAATATCAATGTATCCTTTTACTCTATTATGAGTATTTTGTCAACTTAAAATTCACACCGCTTGGTCATGGTTGGTGGAGTTAATAGTGACGAAGACCTCTATTCACTATCCACACACTAAAGGATAATTCTAGTAAAAGGCCAAGAATGAGATACATTGCTACCATCTGCCAGAATGTTATTAAGTCAGACAAGCACAAAGACCCCATCAATATTGCCCCTAAAGTGATGATAGTTAAATAAGAGATTACAAAAGCAGCGTGATTCTTAGCTTTAAATTTTGATTTGCAGTAGGGACATTTGAGAGCCCAAGGGTGTGGAGCAGTTATTACTCTCTTAAAAGTAATTGGCTCTCCACAAGTTGGACAAGGCGTTTTAAACTTCATTATGCTTCGTATTATATATCAATTATCCTATCCCTTGAAAATGATACACTACCGGACAATAGGCATCATTCCCTTTCATGGGTTCAAAGATGCATTTGGTTGATACCACTGTCATTGCGAGTCCAACCTAGTTGGACGACATGGCAATCTCGAAGATTTATAGAGATTGCTTCGCTCCGAAATAATCGGAGCGAAGCAATGACAATACCAACCAAAACCGAATAAAACCTTTCACGTAATAACTTGACAGCGGTGGAAATTTCTTATATGCTAAATGAAAACCATTTTCAATTAGGACACGGGATGAGACTTACGGATAAGAAAGTAGCCGCAGTTCTGAGGCAGCACGGGTACAAGATAACTCCACAACGTCGAGCTATAATACAGATAGTTACCTCCTCGCACGACCACCTCACACCGACCGGCATATACGAGAGGATACGCGATATTCATCCCGGCACCGGACTGGTAACCATCTACCGTACCCTGGAAATACTTGCCGAACTGGGACTCATCTGCGAGGTACACGCCGGCGGCAGTTGCCGCAGCTATACAACAGGTTCGGAACAGCACCACCACCACCTTATCTGTTCCGGCTGCGGCACGGTAGTGGATTTCACCGGTCAACACCTGAGGGAACTTGAAGAGAACCTTGCCAAAGAAAGCGGGTTCAGAATAGACGGGCATCTGCTCGAGTTCGTAGGTCTCTGCCGGGACTGCCAGAAAGCGTCCTGATACCCGTTCAGGTGGACGAGCTCACAGACAGATAAAAAGAATATACAGGTCACTATCGGAAGTAAAATGTTAAAGCGCATATTAAGCGAACTGAAGGAACATATTCCTTTCACCGCCATGGGAGCGGTCAGCGGCATAATAATCATGGTCATAGTAGTCCTGACCGACCTTCCTTCCCGGGTCTCCATCGACGTGTTTCATGTCCTGCACCCACTCCATGTCATCCTTAGCGCCCTGACCACTACAGCCATGTACAGAAAATACGGTAATAAAAAAATCTGGGTGGCTATACTTATCGGATATTTCGGCTCTATCGGCATTGCCAGTATAAGCGACGCCGTTATCCCCTACCTGGGAGGAGCCATGCTCGGTCTCGATATAGAGTTCCATTTACCATTTATAGAAACCGAAAAAATGCACTTCATCGAAATCCCGACATGGATTCTGATAAACGCATCGGCGTTACTCGGTATAATAATCGGACATCTCAAACCCACCACCAAAATACCCCACCTGGGACATGTCTTCCTCAGCACGTGGGCATCGCTATTCTACTTTATCGCTTACGGCATAGCCGAGTGGATTCCCATACTCGGTCTCATCTTCCTGTTTCTGTTCTTTGCCGTCTGGCTACCCTGCTGTATAAGCGATATAGTATTTCCTCTGATCTTTACCAGAACGAGTAATAAGGAGTTAGCACACCAGCATATATAACCTACTATCATCATAAGGAGAGAAATATGGCAGTTAAAATAACAACCCTCAGTGAAAATACGGCGCAGCGCGCCGGCCTCCTTGCCGAACACGGGCTCAGCGTGCTAATTGAAACGGACGATGTAAACATACTGATGGATACCGGACTGAGCATTTCTGTATGCCATAACGCCGACTCCCTGGGAGTAGACCTCAGTAAAATCGACAAAATAGTCCTCAGCCACGGGCACCACGACCATACCGGCGGCCTGCGACAGGTCCTGGGCAGGATGAGGAAAAGGGTTGAGGTAATCGCCCATCCCGATGTGCTGGCGCCTAAATACGCCAGCCGTGAAGGTTACGAACCGGTATACATTGGAATGCCTTTCGAACGGCGGGAGCTCGAGAGTCTCGGCGCCGTCTTCAATCTGACCACGGAGCCGGTAAAATTATCCGAAAATATTACGACCACCGGCGAGGTCCCGATGAAAACGGACTTCGAACAGATAGACCCCAATCTGAAGGTGAAAGACGGCGACGAAATCAAGCCGGATATGCTTCTGGACGACCTGGCGATTATAATCAATAACAATGGAGAGCTTGTCGTTATTCTCGGATGCGCTCATCGCGGTATCATCAACACGCTGTACTTGGCTCGAGAAATAACAGGCATCAAGCAGATAGCCATGGTAATCGGCGGCTGTCATCTCATAGGGGCCAGCGAAGAGCGGGTATGGCGGACCATAGCCGCCCTGAGAGAGCTGGGAGTACAGAAACTCGGTGTTTCCCACTGCACAGGACTGCCGGCGGCGGTAATACTGGCACACGAGTTCGGGGAGGACTTTTTCTTCAATAATACCGGCACCCATATTGAACTTGAGTAAGGATTAAGTATAATATGGGGCTTAAGGGGAGTAGCAAAACTAAAAACTCCCTGACCGAGGAGAAGAATTGAACCTGTCCGTCCAGATAACGCCTGTTAATCCGCGTGGACTGATGCTGAAAAACCCCGTGATGACTGCTTCCGGTACCTTCGGCTACGGTACCGAGGACAGCCACTTGTTCGATATTCAAAAGCTCGGCGCTATAGTATGCAAGGGCACCACCCTCGAACCCAGAGACGGCAATCCCCAGCCGAGAATAGCCGAGACACCCTCCGGCATGCTCAATTCGATAGGGCTGGAGAATATTGGAATAGCCGCCCTGATAAAGGATAAAGCACCGGTATGGGCAGGCTGGCAGGTGCCCGTTATCGTAAATATCGCCGGTGAAACGGTAGAAGAATATGCCAGAGTAGCCGGTCAGCTCGACGGCGTGGACGGAATCAGTGGCATCGAGGTAAATATCAGCTGTCCCAATATAAAGGCAGGCGGAGCCGAGTTCGGAGTCAGTCCCGGCACCGCAGCCAGGGTGACCGAAGCCGTCAGAAAAGCCACTTCACTGCCGGTACTGGTCAAGTTAACTCCAAACGCTCCGGATATAGCAGAAGTAGCCAGAGCCGTAGCCGGGGCGGGAGCCGACGCCCTGACTCTAATCAACACTCTTATGGGCATGGCTATAGATATTCATAAACGCAGGCCGGTGCTGGGTAATGTCACCGGAGGTCTGTCCGGCCCGGCGATAAAACCGGTGGCGTTATATATGGTCTATGAAGCAGCCGGAGCCGTGGATATACCGGTAATCGGCTGCGGCGGCATAACAACCGCCACCGACACCCTGGAGTTCATCATGGCAGGAGCCAGCGCCGTCCAGGTGGGTACGGCCGGTTTCAGCAATCCCCGCGTCCCGCTGGACGTGCTTGAGGGAATCGAGCGATATATGCAGAAAGAGGGGATAGAAAACCTCACCGACCTCATCGGTACCGCCTGGAATTAAGCAGAACCTTCAGTATTCAGTAACGCTTCGGTTTCCAGCGGCACCCTGCCCGCCGAGACAACAATTCTCAGCGCTTCTTCCACGCTGATGTCGGTCCGGATAATATCATCCTCTCCGACAATCTGCATAAAGCCCGAGGTCGGATTCGGAGAAGTAGGTATGAAAACGGTATAAAGCTGTTTACCGGACCCGGTACCGAGCTTATTGGTCACAAAACCTATTGCGTGCAAACCTTTTCTAGGATATTCCACGAATACTACCTGCATAAAGCCTGTCTCGTGAGGTTCGGTAAAACTGTTAAAAATCTGCTTTATGCCCCGGTAAAGCTGCCGGAACAGCGGTATCCTGTTGAGTAAACGCTCACCGAATGCGAGAATTCTCCTTCCCAGGATGCTGCTGGCTAAAAGACCGGCCAGGTAAACCAGCAGTACAATAATGCCGAAACCTATGCCGGGATACGTTTGACCCCACGTAGACCTGATTATGGGCTGGAGTATGTTATCGATGCCATTGAAAATCCAGACCAGAATCAATATGGTAGCGCCTACCGGCACGATAATGATAATACCGAGCAACAGTTTATTCCTCAGATGCTTTACCAGTCCAACCAGCGGAATTCTCAATTTACCTGCCATGGTACTTACCCTCCTTGCTCAGCACTGAATTACCAGTCTCTTAAGGATATACTACAACAAAGGCGGTTTAGTTTCCCAATTCGTTGAGCTAATTTGACGCACGGGAAAGCCGAACACTTGAATCTTGAGGATAGAATAGATAATCTCCCAGCAGATACATTGGTACTATTCGGTTTTGGTTGTTGTCGTTAATGTCATTGCGAGTCCGCCTCAGGCGGACGAAGCAATCTCTTTAAATCTTCGAGATTGCCACGTCGTTCGCCTTAGGCGAACACCTCGCAATGACAATTGAATCAACCAAATGCAAACAGAACCGATACATTAAGTCATAGATAAAGCAGGTAGTAGATGCAGGCGATTTTATTAGCAAGAGTATACAGTCTTAACGCGCCGTATAACCTCCGTCGACTATTATATCGCTTCCGGTGGTATAGCTCGAAGCATCCGAGGCAAGGTAGATTACGGCGCCGACAAGTTCTTTCGGTTCGGCAAGGCGTTTCATGGGAATTAACGGCTCCCATTGAGGCCAGAGGTCTTTAGCCGCACCGGTCAATTCGGTCTTTACATATCCGGGACTGATGGTGTTTACACGAATCCCGTATGGAGCCCACTCGACAGCCAGGCTTTTCGAGAGCAAAATTACTCCTGCTTTTGATGCATTATAATGAGCATGTTTTTGGGGAAAGTTGGTTATCGTCCCGGACATCGAGGCGGTATTTATAATGCTGCCTCTTTTCCGGGGAATCATTATTCCGGCGGCTTCCTGGCAACAGAGAAATACTCCTTTCAGATTGGTATCGACCACCCGGTCGTAGTGGTCTTCGGGCGTTTCCTCTGCCGCTTCGTTTATACATATTCCGGCGTTATTCACACAGATATCAAGCCTTCCGAATTCGCTTTGAATATCATCGAATGCCTTCTTTATCTCCGCTACTTTCGTTACATCGGCTTCAAGCGCCAATCCCCTGCGCCCTGTTTTTTCTATTTCAGCGGCGACCGTTCTGGCGTCGTCCATATTGATATCGATAATCGCCACGTCGCATCCGGCTTCGGAAAGCGCCAGGGCAAGCGCTTTTCCGATGCCCCGCCCGGCGCCGGTAACAGCCGCCTTCCTCCCCTGAATATTAAAAAGCTCCGATACGCTCATGGTAAACCCTCCAGCGGTAATATAGATTCTTATTGATTGTAATACCCGCGAAAACTCAAGAAGGGTTAATCTGCCTGATGATAACTCTGGCGGAGCTGAGTTTACAATAGGCAGAACTTTTAAACTGGTTTTCAGTCTTACGATTTAATCCCCATTCCAGACTGAAGATAATTGTAGCAATATATCACGCTACGGGCAACTAAATAAATGAACATCCGACCTGCATATCTTTTATACTGTTAGTGCTTCTTACCCGTTAAGGTAATAGAACAAAATAGGTGATTTTCCATTCCGAAGAGTGCCGGTCGAATCATGATGTCTGTAAATCCGCAATCCTCTAGTAAGTTCCTGTACTCTGATATGGTGTATGCCTGCATCGATGATGCATATTCATTTATGTGACCTGTTTCAGCATCGACAATAAAGTAACGTTCAATCAAAGTCTTAGTTTCAGCATCCCAGATATTTTCATTCATTTCGAGATAAGGATTATCTGAAAAGAGTCCTGATTCATACGAAGTCCAGGGTGTAAACCAAGTAGTTTATGCGTCACCCGTTGAGGGGCAAATCTTCGAAAAGCCAGACGATAAAGGGGTAGCCAAAATCATAATAGGGGGTCGCTAGCCTATTAATTCCTTGTATTCTAGATTTTCAGAGCCGATGAGTTTCTTTAGATATCCCAAGATACTTCTTTGTTACCCTGACTAGCAATCTAGGCAACTATTGTCGCGATGACCTAACTCTGAAAACAGCAACCATTAGCCTACGG
>CAZCMK010000039.1:0-18357 GCA_964499775.1 uncultured Dehalococcoidales bacterium
AATCTGGTAGCTTGCCGCCGCCGCACCCCAGATAAAATCCTTCGGAAAACTCATTCTGGACCTCCCATAAATTCTGTGTTACTCAATCTTAGTTGTTTCATCATTATTACCAAAGAGTATTTTCTTAAATTCCTTTAGTCGCATTTTTTTCTCTATTAGTTCCACGATATACTTTTCAATATCAAGCTCATTCTCACTACTTCTCTTATTCACTTCAATAGTCAGATCTTCTAATTCTGCAACTATTTTATCCACCTTATTAGCCCACGACATGTAGACAACTGTGTCTGAATGTTGAAAGTAATATTCAGCCAACGGTTCTACCAATAAAAGGTGTAATAAAAAAAATAAATCCAAGAAGCCATACTGGACAAAGAATATTGTCCACGGAGTCCTTGAACTACCAAAATGGAAAGTATGACGCATACCCTCCTCGACTACCTCTTCTTGGACATTCGATATGGAGGCAAGAAAATTAGCATGTCCTTCATGACTGAGAAGACCATAGAAAGCATACTCTCTAGCATTAACGCCTATTCCCAACAACTTGGCGTTAACATCTCCGGGTTGGAATTCTACTGAATGCATCATCCATCTCTTGGCAAGTCCTGCATTATTCAGGAACAAACGGAATAACATAATACACTCAATAATATCTCGATTAATCATCTGCGCTTGGCTTGGTAGACCCCATAGAAGAATGTTCTTAACCGCTTCAGCATCATTAAACAGTCGTGTAGCTAAAGTTAACAGTGCTAATTTCCTATAATCCGTATCTTTGCTAAATTCCTGCAGAGGGGTAACAGACTCAAGTAGCAGTTCCATAATTTCGCCATGTAATAGCCGTTCCTTAAGTAACACCCCCTTATACCATTCTAAAATTCCATCTTCTGTTTTTTCTATTTCCTTATAGTCATAATTGTTAGTCATATCATTATTTCCCTATGGTTGATAGTAACAGCATTAGTGATGTAATTCGGAAAGCTCCACCACTTTTATTTATTTTCCAATAGAAAGACTTTTTACCATCCGGTAGAAATGGAGCTTCTGGTTATTTTTTATTGGTACGAAGTCCTCTTTCACGACCTCGAATCCCAGCGACGCCCAGAACCGCCTGGATACGAGAGAAGCCCCCAAATCAAGACCGGGAACCTTATCATTCAATGCCTTCTTTACGATTTCGTTCATAATCAGTTTACCTATACCCGTGTGCTGATGTAAGGGGCTGATATATACCCGGCGGACATCGGTCTCAAGCAGCGTTCCCCGTCCCCACAATTTCGCCTTCGTTTTCGGCAACCACGCAATACCCGGACAGGGCATCGTTCAGTATGTTTTCCCTGTTATGATGTTCAAGGAAAATTTCTACGGCTTCAGCGGGGTAGACATCCCGGTAAGAAACCGTGATTACATTCTGCACCAGCCGGTAGACATTCTCAAGGTCGCTTTTGCCAAATTCCCTTACCCTGATTTCACGCTCCATTTACGCGGGTGCCATCCTTCTGTAAGTATCAATCAGGCTTCTTACCCAGACCCGCTGCTCTATATCTCCAAAAGATACCGGAGTATCGGCCGATACCGTAACCGTCACCGGTCTGCCCGGCCGGAGGTGGAAAAAGTTATCCGAGAACCTTGCCTGCAAGCCCCTTAATTCCAGCCATGTCCAGAGCGCCGGCGCTTCGGCGGTGAGGGTTATTGCGGCGTTAGCCTCTTTGTCTTTACTGACTTCGACAGTGATGTCCGGCTCAAGCAGTTCGAGGTGCTTGGGTCGGGCAAATGATACAAAATTTTCGGAAACGGTCTCTCCATTGATGGAAAGAGCGAGCCACAGCATAAGGTTACGGATACCGTATTCCTTAATATACCTTTTACACTTCAGGACATGGACGCGGCGACTTTTTCCCGGTAAGATTTCAACCTGCTTTTTACCGTTTAAACGTGATTTACCATCGACGGTGGTAAGCTCCCATGATAACTCACCGGTACAGGCTTCCGTGAGGTCGCTGGTAACATAGATTTCGACATCGCCTTTCTCCGTGTCTTCGACGCCGGAAACCAGCAGGGGTGAGAAGAAACGCTTTGCCATGTAGTGCAGGGCTTTCCACCGGTGGTTGCAGTCAATCGAAGACCAGCTTGCCACGGGCCAGCAGTCATCGAGCTGCCAGTAAAGCGCACCCATCGTCCGGGGCATATTCCGGCGCCAGTGCTCCACCGCATATTTCATTGCCAGCCCCTGAAGAATCTGGCTCGACCAGAGTGTCGGCCCGAAATTTACCGGCAGGCGGAACCAGTCCAGCAGATAGGTCATTATCGTTGTATTGCCTATACCGCTGCGCTGGTGGTGCTCCATAACGTAACTGGCTATGTTTCTGTCCTGAGGCGCGGTGTAACCGTAAACGGTAGTCGGTTCGGGGAAGGACTGGAAGCCAAACTCACTGGCAAAGCGGTGTAGAGAGGTACGGTACCACTCGAAGGGCTGCCTGCCGTGCCACACATTCCAGAGATGAGCGTCACCCCACCGGTCGTCATTGAAATTTTCCCGGTTTTCATAGGGAGTATGAGGGCTGCATGGCCAGTAATCGCGCTCGGGGTCGAGCCTGCCAACCGTTTCAGGCAGCAGCTTATCGAAAAGGAGGGAGTAATCACTCCAGCTCATCCGGCGTTCGCCCCACTCTTCGCCGACCCAGCCCTGCTCTATTTCGTTATTACCGCACCAGAGAGCGATGCACGGATGATGGCGAAGGCGGCAGATATTGTCTTCCGCTTCGGCACGCACGTTCTCCATAAAGGCATTATCGAAAGCGGGGTAGGCGGCACAGGCAAACATGAAGTCCTGCCAGACGCAGATACCGAGTTCATCACAGAGGTCATAGAATATATCGGATTCGTATATTCCGCCTCCCCAGACGCGGAGCATGTTCATATTCACCTCAGCGGCGCTTTCGAGAAGACTGGTGTAATCATTATCGGTAAGGTGCGAGGCGAACGTATCTGCGGGAATCCAGTTAGCTCCCCTGGTAAAAAAGGGGACGCCGTTAATCGCAAAACGGAACGATTCTCCCCATTTATCCTTTTTCCGCTGCAGGCGGAGTGTCCTGAGACCTATTCGCTTTGTCGCTGTATCCAGAATGTTATTTTCTTTATCGAAGAGGTCGACTTTAACATTATAGAGAGGCTGTTTACCCATGCCGTTAGGCCACCACAAATCCGGGTTATGGATATTTAGCCTTAACAGAGCTTTACCGTCCCTGATGTCAGCCGCGCCTCCGGAACCCTTTTTTTCTCCACGAAACACGTTTATTCTGGCAACGGCGGGGACAGAATTCTCTTTTTCCACGAGACCGGCAGTGACTTCCAGAGTAACGGAACCGTCTCTCGAGTGCTTCTGCTTTATATAAATATCGCCGAGCCGGGTAGTATCACAGGCTACAAGCCGAATCGACCGCCAGACACCGCAGGTAAGCAGGCACGGTCCCCAGTCCCAGCCGTAGTTGCACTGCTCCTTGCGAACCCAGTTGCCACCGGCGATGGTATGCGGACCGCCGCGCAGGGGTATAGGGTGCTCTTCCTGACGCCGCCTGATGTATGGAATCGTCGAATCGAACCGGACTTCGATAGTATTGGCACCTTTCCTGAGAACCTGCCCGACCTCGAACTCATAAGAACGGAACATATTATCCGTGCGAGCGATCTCCCGAGAGTTAATGGTAATCGTTGCCAGCGTATCAAGCCCATCGCAGCGGAGAAATATCCTCTCGTAGCGGAGGAATCTTGCCGTGAGACTGAAGGTACGCTTATATATCCAGTCGACTTCGCCTATCCACTGAAGCCTGTCCTCATTGTCACGGTAATACGGGTCCGGGATTTTCCCTGCTTCTAAAAGGTCGGTGTGGACACAGCCGGGTACGGTTGCCCGGACATGTTCTTTCTTACCCGCCTGTCTTAGAATCCATTCGCCCCCTAGGTCTATGGTCAGCATACTTTTCCCATATCGCAACCCGATAGCTGTAACGAGTGGGGTTTATTGCTTATCTTACTGTGTAGAAGTTACACATATTTTAAAGGTAAGAGAAAATCAGGCTTTACCCAGCCAGGTGGTTGTATGTTCGCCGTTAAGACAAATCGCGCTGAATCCGTATGGTTGGTCTACTTTTTTAGTTATCAGTGGACCGTGCACAAGCCCTGCCGGGATAACAACGACGGCGGGAGAATCGATTATCTGCTTCTCTCCTTCTTCGCCTATCGATATCTCAATTTCCGCTCCGAGGTAACCCGGATTTTCAGGGTCGAGTCCTACGAAAAGCAAGCACTCATCGTATGGATGGACATGCGGGTCACGGCCTTCATGCCAGTCACCCAAACCGCGATGGATTGCCCAGGTAAAGTTCAGGGTCAGCCCCTCGAGATCCTTACCGCCGAACCCGGCAATGTGGTCGGCATTGCCTCCGGTCTTTCGTTGCGTATCCCGCATATTCAATCTTTTAACAAGATAACCGTATTGTGTTTCAGCCATTTCAGTTACTCCAGGTAAAAAGAACTACTTGGGAGAAATAAATCTATATCCCCCGCCGCGGTCATTCAATATCATGCTCGGCGGAGAGTCGTTCAGTTTACTTCTCAGTCTCCGGATGTATGTCCTTATTATCTCGGTATTCCCGTCTTCTCTACCCAACACTTCACCCACCAGGGTACCAGTGCTCAGAGTCTGCCCGTCATTTTTCATAAGGGCATACAGTACCTTACATTCAGTGGGGGTGAGTTTGATTTTGTTTTCTCCAAACTCGGCTTCATTGGAGTTCAGGTGGAGCTTCAGGTTGCCGCGAACTATTGTGTGGGCTTCCACGCCGGGTGCAGCCGTGTTCACGCGACGGAGTACGGAATTAACCCTGGATACAAGCTCTCTGGGTCTGAAAGGTTTTACAATATAATCATCAGCTCCCAACTCCAGGCCTTCCACCTGGTCTTCCTCCCAACCCCTTACGGTGAGAATCAGTACGGGTACGCTCGAGAAAGAGCGTATCCGCTTGAGGACCTCGAAACCATTCATACCCGGCAGATTAATATCGAGAATAATAACATCATATGTTTCCGATTCCAGCATCTGCAGCCCTGTAAGTCCCGCGTAAGCAAATGAGATATCCGCATCGGGCCAGCGTATTTGCAAGCAGAGTGATACGGCTTCTACGACCTCTGCGTTATCTTCGATAATCAGTACTTTCATATGTGTCTCCCTACCTACGGAATCATTAAGTGCACTATCACTTTCCATATTATTGGCTAACTGAGGTAATTTATCAACAAGCATGGTTATACTATAGCAAATTTATATGAAATCCGGCTAACATGTCAAATTTTTCACAGAGCCGGAACCGTTAATAATCGACCGGTACTCAGTTACCCTCTTCGCAATATACACACTATACCGTATATTCAAGCCATAAATAAAATACCGGCAAGGATTGACAGATAAAGCTGAAGATGGTATTGATAATCCAACCATTAAATAAATAACAACCAGAAGACTGAGTTTTCCGGAACCGGGGAGGTTTTCCAAAAATGATACGGGATAGCTTCGATAGCCTGAAGCCACAGGCCCAAACAGACGAGACAGAGGAACGATATCACGAGCTCCTCGTTCTGAGCCGTGTCTCGGCAGCACTTAGCGGTCTATGGGACCTGGACGCTATTCTGAGGGTCGCCCTGGATAACGTCCTGAGTATCATGAACGGGACAATCGGCGGAATCCTTATTCTCGACGAGCAGGCACAGACCCTTTCATACCGTGTGCAGCAGGGTCTCAGCGCCAGATATGTAGAGGAAATGCGGCTCCAGCTTGGCGAGGGGATTGCCGGCAGTGTAGCTCAGAGCGGCAAAGCGATTATGGTTGAGGACTTCTCCGCCGACCCGCGAACCGCCCATCCGGATATAGTCAGCGATGAAGGATTACAGGCACTAATCAGCGTTCCACTCCGGGCGAAAGATAAGGTCCTGGGGGTTATAAATATCGCCAGCCGTATGCCCCGGGTATTCACCAGTAACGATATGCACCTGCTGCACTCAATCGGGGACCAGCTCGGAGTAGCAATAGAGCAGGCAAGGCTTAACGAACGCCTGAGAAGAGCACGAGAGAGATTACGCCGGCTTGCCCGGCAGAACCTGGTAGCGGAAGAAGAGGAACGGAGAAGGATTGCCCGCGAGCTTCATGATGAGACCAGCCAGTCGCTCTCCGGTCTGGCGCTCCAGTTACAGGCGCTGGTGGACATGGCGGAGATGTCCGGAGACAAGGATGCCGAATTTATTGCAGGCTTGAAAAAAGTGCAGGCTCTGACAGTCCAGGTACACACCGAGGTAAGCAGACTGATTGCCGACCTGCGTCCGGCACTGCTGGATACACTGGGACTGATCCCAGCCGTCCGCCAGCACGCCGAGGCTGCACTTACCCATCTGGGTGTCAATGTTACCGTGAATACCAAAGGTGCAGAAAGACGTTTACCTCCGGAATACGAAACCGGACTCTTCCGTTTTGTCCAGGGAGCGGTGGGTAATATCGCCCAGCATTCGAGGGCGAAAAATTCTGCTATTACCCTGGAATTCAGGGAAGATGAGCTAAAAATAATCATCAAGGATGACGGTCAGGGGTTCGACGTCTCGGAGATTACCGATGTCGAAGAAAGCGGACGCGGACGGGGTCTTTTCAGCATGAGAGAAAGAATCGGTTTCCTCGGCGGGAGCAGCTGGATTGAGTCACAGCCCGGACAGGGGACGACCGTCTGGGCACAGGTACCTATAAGCAGAGGTAGATAGGGTGCAAAAAATAAAAGTACTGGTAGTAGATGACCATACAATCGTACGTGACGGAATATGCGCATTGCTTGCCCTCTCCGGAGATATAGAGGTAGTGGGCGAGGCAGCCAACGGAAGTGAGGCGGTCGAGATGGTGAGAACGCTGAAACCGGACGTTGTGCTTATGGACATAGCCATGCCGATAATGGGCGGTCTGGAAGCTACCCGCCGTATATGCAAGGAATTCCAGACAAAAGTGCTGATACTTACCCAATATGACGATAAGGAATACGTTTTTCCTGTTATTGAAGCGGGAGCCTCCGGTTTTATCAGCAAGGTAGCGGCTTCCTCGGAACTCGCCTCAGGTATCCGCTCGGTCTACCATGGTGATTCATACCTTTCGCCATCGATAGCAAAACTGCTCGTCGAGGACTACCGTCACGGGGACAGGCAGGGCAGCATCGACCCTTACGAGCAACTGACTTCCCGGGAGCGGGATGTGCTCAAACTGGTAGCCGAAGGATACACCACGCAGCAAATCGCTGATATGCTGGTAGTCAGCCCCAAGACGGTCGAGGGGCACAGAACCAACCTCATGGCAAAACTCGGTATCCACAACCGAATCGAACTGGTCAAATACGCCGTGCGCAAAGGTATCATAAATATCTGATTTTTATCCACGGAACCGGCACCTATCCTTTCAAACCTGATATTTACGAAGCGTTTTATATTGCTTTCAATAGCTAATCTCACTCCTGGCCCTTACATTAATATGCCAACGGGCAAACTGGGGTATATACAGAAAACATTCAGGGAGTTTCCCGCGACACAATAAGGTAAATTCCCTGTTCCACTCCAACAGTTAACGACTTATACTGTGTTTTTATCATAACAACTGTGTATGTCAGCGGTACCGGAGAAGGTGGTTAAGGGCATATTGCCAGAGGAGGGAGAAAAATGACTGAAAAAATAATAAGAATCCTGATTGTGGACGATGACCCGGAATTCACAGAGGACTTAATGAAGACACTCGAAAAAGAATCATATACGGTATCCATCGCGGCAGACCGCCAGGAAGCCGAAAACATGGTCCGTTCCGAAGAGCCGGATATGATAGTTCTGGGAACGGTAATGCCCCGGGGAGACGCTTTTATTTTCCACAAGTGGATGAAACAAACACTGGGATTCGGCAACCTGCCGATTATGGTAGTCAACGCCTCGCCAGAAAAACAGGTAATCAAGGGATGGCGGATGGATGAGGGAATGCAGTGCGATGCCGAGGACTTCCTGGCAAGGCCTGTTGCCTCTGCGGCGCTGATACCGCGTATCCAGAACCTGCTTAACCGGGCGACCAAGAGGATAAGGGTACTGATAGTAGACGACCACGCCGTGGTGAGGGACGGCATCCGGGCGGTACTCGCCCTGCAAAGAGATATGCAGGTAGTCGGCGAGGCGGTCGACGGCAAAGACGGACTTCAAAAAGCTATCGAGTTTATACCTGACGTAGTTGTCATGGACATCGTCATGCCGGTGATGAACGGGCTGGATGCCGCCAGAGAGATATGCAATCAATGTAAGTCAGCCAAGGTATTGATGCTGACCCAGTACGATGACGAGGAAAATATGCTTGCCAGCCGCAAGGCGGGTGCCGTGGGGTTTATCCCCAAAGCTTCAGCCAGCTCCCATCTACTGACCGGCATAAGGTCGGTAGCCCGTGGCGACCAGTCATGGATAGAATCTCTGAGCAGTTGACCTGAATGTTAAAACCGGAAGAAGGTAAGTGTGGAAGCAATAACGATTACGCTCGATAAGGTCGAGGTAAGCGGATATCCAGGAATGACCATCCTGGAACTGGCCCAAGAATCGGGCGTAACCATTCCCACACTGTGTAATGACCCTCATCTAGCGCCGAGCGGCGCCTGCCGGATTTGCCTGGTGGAAGAGGAGAACTCCGGGGCACTGCTCGCTTCCTGCGTAACCCCGATAAGACCGGGTATGGTTATCAATACCCGTTCACCGCGGGTAATCGAGCGCCGGAAGGTAATTCTCCAGTTTATGCTCGCCAGCCATCCCGATTCATGCCTGGTCTGCGATAAAGGCAACCGCTGCGAACTGCGAAAACTGGCATCCGAAATGGGGATAGGACTACTCGAATTCCACAGAATACCACAGCACCATGTAATCCAGGAGGTCAATCCCTTCATAGAAAGAGACCTATCGAAGTGCATTCTGTGCGCCAAGTGCATCCGGGCTGACCAGGAACTCGTCGTCGAGGGAGCTATTGATTACATCGAACGCGGTTTTATTTCAAAACCGGCGACACTGAATAATATGCCGCTGGAGAACTCAGAATGCACTTTCTGCGGCACCTGCATCGCCTTATGCCCCACGGGTGCGCTAACGGAAAAAGAAAAGACCTATCACGGCACAACGACCGCCACGGTGGACACGATATGTCCTTTCTGCGGCTGCGGGTGCAGCATCAGCCTGGAGGTCAAGGATAACCGGCTGGTACGGTCGAAACCGGCTAAGGAAAGTCCGGTAAACTACGGCACGCTATGTGCAAGGGGCAGTTACGGGTACGATTTCGTACACAGTCCGGAAAGGCTGACCAGCCCCATGGTCAGAGAAGAAGGTGAATTACGCGAAGCATCCTGGGAAGAAGCGCTGACCAGAGCGGCATCAGAGATAAAAAGGATAAAAGAGGAATACGGCCCCGACAGCCTGGCTGTCCTCGGCTCGTCAAAATGCACCAACGAGGAGAACTACCTCCTGCAGAGGTTTGCCAGAAGCGTGCTGGGAACGAATAATATCGACAACGGCAGCCGGCTGTACAACGCCGCCAGCCGGGTAGGTCTGGGTTCGTCGGTCGGTTTTCCCTGCTCAACAAACTCGCTGAAAGAGCTGGAACAATCGGATATGATAATGGTCATCGGCGCCAATCCTACCGCTTCCGCACCGGCAGTAGGATACGCTATAAAACGTGCCGTCCGGAATAAGGGGACAAAGCTACTGCTGGTCGACCCCCGAAAGACCAGACTGGCATCGTCGGCATACCTCTGGATGAAACCCCGCATCGGTACCGATGTAGCTCTTATAAACGGTCTGGCAAAGGTAATTATCGACGAAAAATCATACGACGAGGAGTTCGTAGCCAGAAAGACCGACAATTTCGAAGAATATGCAATCGACCTCCGGGCATACACCGCAGAATATGTAGAGAAAATGACAGGGGTTCCTCAGGAGGAAATATACCTTGCAGCGCGAATTCTTGCCGGAAACGGTCATATGTCAATCGTATACGGCAACGGAATTACCCAGAACTCCACCGGCACAAACAATGTAATTGCACTGGCAAACCTGGCGATGCTGACCGGGAATATCGGCTTCAGCGGAGGGGGTATATACGCCCTGCAGCGTGAAAACAACGCCCAGGGAGCCTGTGACATGGGCAGCCTGCCGGACTTCCTCCCGGGCTACCAGAGCCTCGATGACAGCCAGGCAAGGAAAAGCTACGGAGACCGCTGGGGCAGTGAAATACCGGAGAACGCAGGGCTGACAGCCCTGGAAATGATAGAGAAAGCCGAAGCCGGTACGCTCAAAGGACTATATATAATGGGAGAAAATCCCGTTCTGAGTTTCCCGAATTCCTCACGGGTGAGAAATGCCCTTTCCTCCCTTGAATTTATAGCCGTCGCCGACCTGTTCCCCACCGAGACGGCAAAGCTGGCGACAGTCGTACTACCGGCAGCCAGCTTTGCCGAGAAAGACGGTACTTTTACCAATTTCGAGGGAAGGGCACAGCAGGTACGAAAAGCCATCGAACCGCCCGGCGAAAGCCTCCCGGACTGGCAGATAATCCTCCGGCTGGCAGAAAGCCTGGAGCGACCGATGCCATATTCTTCAACCCAGGGCGTCAGGGATGAAATCGAGGAGATGATCCCTTTATACCATCACCTTGATGAGTTCGACAGGGACGACTCCGACCTGGACGACTTACGAGGCGAAAGGCTCGGGGCAAGGCGCTTTTATAAAGGGCTGTTCCCCAGCGGATTCGGGCGGTTTTCCCCCGTGGAATATATCCCGCCGGAAAGTACAGGCGGAAAACAATATCCGCTAACTCTTCTAACCGGGTCGGTAATACATCATTTCGGCAGCGGCACCAGAAGCTCAAGGGCTTCACGGCTGAAGAAATTTTCTCCCCAGGCATGGGTTGAAATCAACAATAAAGACGCAGGGAAACTCGGTTTCAGCAACGGAGAAAACGCCAGGGTGGTATCACCCGCCGGAGAGGTAAACGCCGTAATCAGGACAAGTGAAGAGCTGCCTCCGGGGATGCTCTTTATGCCCATATCTTTCCCGGAAAGTCCGGTAAACGAGCTGTTCGGCGTTACAACCGAAGGACAAACCAGGACACCTTCACTTAAAACCTGCGCCGTAAGGCTGGAAAGGACAGACAGTAATGGCCAAGACCCAGAAAATCACCAGAGCTGAACTCAAAAAGGTAGAACATATCATCAAGGAATACGGCAAGGAGAGGTGGGGGCTGATTCCCTGTCTTCAGGATGTCCAGGAGCTACTGGGTTATATCCCACCCGAGTTGATACCACACATCGCCGAGGTTCTCGGGCTTTCCCCCAGCCATGTACAGGGAGTAATCACATTCTACGAACAGCTTTATACGAAACCGAGAGGGAAAAACATCGTCAGGGTGTGCCGGGGTACAGCCTGCCATGTTCGCGGAGGAAAAACGATTCTCAACCTGGTAAAGCAGCACCTTGACATTGAAGAAGGAGAGACCTCTCCCGACTTTGAATTCACCCTGGAGACGGTAGCCTGTATCGGCGTCTGCGCTCTAGCTCCGAATATAGTGATAAATAAAGAAACTCACGGGCATATGAACCCTAAAAAAGTAGCGATGTTGTTCGGCGGTAAAGATGAGAAATAATACCAAGAAACGTAAAACTATCTACGTCTGCCGGGGAACGGGATGTGTTTCCGGAGGAGGAGACCTTGTCTACGATGCTCTGAAGGCAGAAGTAGACCGGCTGCAACTGAAGAATACAGAAGTAGAGTTCACCGGCTGCCACGGTTTTTGCCAGCAGGGGCCGAACGTGGTCGTCGAGCCCGACGGCACATTCTACACCCACGTGGAACCGGAAGACGCCGCAGAGATAGCGACCTCGCATCTTCAGAACGGAGTACCGGTTGAACGCCTTTTCTACCGCGACCCGGTAACCGGCGAGGCTATACCGCGCTACTCCGATATTAAATTTTACCAGATGCAGGAGCGTGTCATACTGCGTAACTGCGGTCACATCAATCCGGAAAAGATTAACGATTATCTAGCCCGCGGCGGCTACCAGTCGCTGCGTAAGGTACTGTTCAATATGACCCCGGAGCAGGTAATCGAAGAGATGAAAAAGTCCGGACTCCGCGGGCGCGGCGGTGCCGGGTTTTCCACCGGCACCAAATGGGAATTCATGCGCATCGCCACCGGCTCACCGAAATACGTTATCTGCAATGCTGACGAGGGAGACCCGGGCGCCTTCATGGACCGTTCTATCCTCGAAGCCGACCCGCATTCCGTCATCGAAGGGCTGACCATCGCCGCCTACGCCATGGGTGCCAGCGAAGGTTACATCTACGTACGCGCCGAGTACCCTCTGGCAGTAAGCCGGCTCAGAGTGGCTCTGAAGCAGGCCGAGGAAAACGGTTTTCTCGGAGACGACATACTCGGCTCGGGATTCGGTTTCACCGTTCAAATAAAACTCGGGGCCGGAGCCTTCGTCTGCGGCGAGGAGACCGCCCTGATGGCCTCTATCGAGAGCAAACGCGGCATGCCGCGTCCTCGCCCTCCTTATCCCGCCAACTCGGGACTCGATGGTAAGCCAACGACTATAAACAACGTTAAAACACTGGCCACCGTGCCGGTTATTCTAGAACGGGGAGCGGACTGGTTCGCCGGAATCGGCACCGAAAAGAGCAAGGGCACGGCCGTATTCGCCCTTACCGGTAAAATAGCCAATAGCGGCCTGGTAGAGGTACCGATGGGCACGCCGCTTTCTCATATAATATATGATATCGGCGGCGGCGTACCCCGGGGAAAGCGACTCAAGGCCGTGCAGACGGGCGGACCTTCCGGCGGCTGTATTCCAGCCCGTCT
Source organism: uncultured Dehalococcoidales bacterium (assembly GCA_964499775.1). Lineage (GTDB taxonomy): Bacteria > Chloroflexota > Dehalococcoidia > Dehalococcoidales > UBA2162 > MGML01. The sequence goes on from CAZCMK010000039.1 coordinate 12,950, forward strand.
TATCGATTTACCAGTCGACTACGAGTCACTGGCGGGAGTCGGTTCGATAATGGGTTCGGGCGGCATGGTAGTGCTCGACGAGTCTACCTGCATGGTGGAAATAGCACGGTATTTTCTCAGCTTTACCCAGGCAGAGTCCTGCGGGAAATGTACCCCCTGCCGGCTGGGAACAAGGCAGATGCTGGATATCCTGACCAGGATTACCGAAGGTAAGGGAGAAGAAGGCGATATCGACACTCTCCTCAAAATAGCCCAGACCGTCAAAGAATGCTCTTTATGCAACCTGGGTATGACGGCGCCGAACCCGGTAATTTCCACCATAAACTACTTCCGCGAAGAGTACGAGGCGCACATACTGGAAAAGAAGTGCCCGGCGGCTGCCTGCGACGCACTGATGATATCTCCCTGCCAGCACACCTGCCCGGTGGGGATAAATATTCCCAAATACGTTGCCCATATCGCCGATGGCGAATACCTGCAGGCTATCGATACGATAAGAGAGAGAAATCCTTTCCCGGCCATCTGCGGGCGTATCTGTCATCATCCCTGCGAACTCAGGTGCCGCCGCGGAGAACTGGACGAACCGGTGGCTATCCGCGAACTCAAGCGGTTCGCCGCCGATAAGTACTACGAAAATGAACACGAAGAGCCGGAACCCTTCCCCCAGACCCAATCCCAGCGGGTTGCTGTGGTCGGCGCCGGACCAACCGGGCTGTCATGCGCTTACTTCCTGGCCCAGTCAGGCTACCCGGTAACCGTCTTCGAGGCTCTTCCTATCGGCGGCGGCATGCTTTCGGTGGCGATACCGGAGTTCCGCCTGCCGCACGAAATCATCGAGAAAGAGATTGACTATATCGCCAAAAAGGGAGTCGATATACGCTACAACACTCCCATAAACGCCAACTTCACCGCGGAAGACATCAAGAAAGAGGGGTACGAAGCCGTATTTATTGCCGCCGGCGCGCAGAGAAGCCAGCGCATCGGCATACCGGGTGAACTCGAGGATATCGCCGGTTTCTATTACGGGCTGAAATTCCTGAGGGACGTAAAGCTCGGAAGAGACATAGAAGTAGGACGCCGGGTAGCCGTAATCGGCGGCGGTAACGTAGCTCTGGACTCGGCACGCACCGCCTTGCGCCTTGGCGCCGAGGAAGTAAGTATCTACTACCGGCGGTCACGTGAAGAGATGCCGGTAACCACGGTGGAATACGACCAGGCAATAGACGAAGGCATCAAGGTCAACTTCCTCATTACCCCCACCAGGATAGCCAGCGAGAACTGGAGGGCGACCGGACTGCAGTGCAGCCGGATGAGCCTGGGTGAACCCGACGAGAGCGGCAGGCGGCGACCGATACCGATTCCCGGCTCCGAGTTCTTCGCCGAAGCCGATACCATAATCGGCGCTGTCGGACAGGCCCCCGACCTGTCATTCCTGCCCGCAGACAGCGCCCTGGAACGTACCCGGTGGGAGACGCTGGTAGTGGACAGCAATACGCTCGCCACCAATGTGGAAGGAGTTTTTGCGGGTGGAGATTTCGTCAGCGGACCGGGAATGGTAATAGAAGCCATAGCCGCCGGTAGAAGAGCGGCAGCGGCAATCGAAAAATACCTGAAAGGCGACTCCACAAGAGTGGACCTGTACGACCTCAAGCCAAATGTTATCGAAGAACAACCCGAGCAGGAGGTCGACGAGTCATGGGAGGTACAGCCCAGGTTAACCGTTCCGATACTGACACCGGAGGAAAGAAAAGCCAGCTTCAACGAAGTAGAGCTCAGTTTTACGGAGGAAAAAGCCAGGCAGGAAGCTAAACGCTGCCTGAGATGCGACCTAGAAAAATAGTCGTGTAGTATGGATACAGGCAGCGAATCAGGAGGACCGTTATGAAATCGATAACCAGGCAGAAACCCTTCAAAGAAATCCAGGAACAGCTGGGTGTTTTTGACCGATTATTCATCGTAGGCTGCGGTACCTGCGCTACCGTAACCCAAACAGGCGGTATCGACCAGGTCACGGAAATGAAGGACCGCCTTCAGGAGCTGGGCAAGCGGGTTACGGGCTGGACGGTGATTCCCATCGCCTGCGACGAGATGACCGAAGAATCCATGAAGGAAAACAAACGGGCAATCGAGGAGGCAGACTGTATCCTGGTTATGTCCTGCGCCCTGGGAGTTCACCGGGTCAGCCTGTATATCGACCGTCCTGTTATCCCGGCGCTGGATACATTATTCCTGGGAGTTGAAGATACTCCGGGTTTCTTCCGGGAAGTCTGCGCCCAGTGCGGTCAGTGTATTCTCGGCCAAACAGCCGGCATCTGCCCGCTTACCATGTGCCATAAAGGACTGGTCAACGGGCCGTGCGGCGGGACAAATAACGGCAAGTGCGAAGTGGATAATGAGAAAGACTGCGCCTGGACTCTAATCTACAATCGCCTGAAAGAGCAGGGCAGGCTCGACCTGATGCGGAAATATCAGCCTCCTCATAATTTCCAGGCAGCACCCAGGCCGAAAACACTAAAAATATCTTGACGTGGAGGTCAGGAAGATGACATCAAGCTTCAAAGAGGTACTCGACTCCGGCAGGTTCGTTGTTACCAGCGAAATAGCTCCTCCGAAGGGGACAAATCTGGAGACGATGCTCCATCACATAGAATTGCTCAAGGATAAAGTCGACGCCCTGAACGTAACCGACCACCAGAGCTCGGTGATGCGGTTCCCTTCCATCGGCGGCTGTCTGGCAATCAAGGAAAACGGCGGCGAACCAATCCTGCAGATGACCTGCCGCGACCGCAACCGCATGGCCCTTCAGGCCGAGCTGCTGCTGGCATACAGCAGGGGAATAAGAAACGTCCTCTGCCTTACCGGTGACGCCATTCCGGTGGGAGACCACAAAGAAGCTAAAGGTGTTTTCGACCTCGATTCCGTCCAGCTTTTAAGAGCAGTCCACCTGCTTGAGTCCGGTTCGGATATGGGAGGCAATGAACTCGACGGCGCCGTGGAATTCTGTGCCGGCGCCATCGTTACTCCAGAGGCAAACCCGATAGAACCTCAGTTGATTAAATTCGAGAAAAAGGTTGAATCCGGCGCCGTGTTTTTTCAGACGCAGGCGGTCTACGACCTGGACAACTTCGCCAGATTCATGCAGCATGCCCGGCGTTTTCCGGTTAAGATACTCGCCGGTATCGTGCTGCTTTCATCGGCAAGAATGGCAAGGTACATGACGGAAAACGTCCCCGGAATTTTCGTACCCCAGGACCTTATTGACGAGATGGCCACCGCGCCTAAAGGCGAGGCTCTAACCAGGGGTATCGAGATTGCCGGACGTATGATTGCCGCCCTGAAAAAGGAATCTATCTGCGACGGCGTTCATATCATGGCTATCGGCAAGGAAGAAGTAGTACCGGATATTCTTGCCGCCGCCGGGCTCTAGTGCCAGCCCATGCCCTGAAGCAGTCCCCGCACGTATCCCGCCTGGCCGGTGTGCTGCATGCCGTCACTCCAGAGTCCCCGAGATACGCTCGAAACCGGCTATCAGCAATTCCTTCTGGTCCATGATTCCCTCCTGTTTCCTATCAGACGATTCGCTCCATATTAAATTGATTTTACTAAAACCCAATGATAAATACAAAAACAAAAAGGGGGCTGTTTAAGGCATGATGCAATTTATAAGGCTGTCTCTCCATTCCGGCGTGAACCGGGCTGCTTTACCTTCATAATCAGTAAAGTGCCGATGATAAAACCGGCAAAGCAGATAAGAAGCATCACCTGATAACCGAGGCCTGAAGTTATATTATTAAAGAAATCAATAACCGGACCTACCAGGCGCGCCAGAGCCGAGCCGCCGGCCAACGCTATATTGGTCACGCCGAGGTATCTGCCCTCCGCTCCTCCAGCCGCCAGGTCCGTAGCCAGTGCCCAGCTACTGCTGAGCAAAACCCCGTTCGCTATCCCGAGAAGCGCTCCAGACAGCATTATGGATATATAGCTATGGGAAAAGAACAGGGATACTATGCCAAGAGCGCCGAGTATACCGGAGGATATAACCACGGGCTTGCGTCCTATTTTATCCGACAGCCGTCCCGCGGGGTAAACCATCACCAGCAAAGAAACACCGACCACTACCAGAAGGTCGCCGGCTACCGCCGCCGGGTTTGCTATCCCGATATAGTCCATGAGGAAATACAGGGCGAATATCTGTAACACTACTCCGGGTATGCCGAGAACGGCGCGAGCTATAAGGAACCAGCGAAAATCATGTTGCTTCAAATCGAGTATGAAGTTTTTAACCAGGTTTGAGATTGATAAACCGGGACTTCCGGTCCCAGGTCTCTCTTTGACTGTAAGAACGGTGAAGAGACCGGTAACCAAAAAGACAGCACCGAACGAGCCCAGCATCACCCATAACCAGTAATCTTCTCCATACTCCAGGTAATTACCCATGAGAAAAGCTGCGAGCCGCATCAAAGCGATGCCGCCCAGTATTTCCACCACGTTCTTCACTCCCGACGCCCGTCCCCTGACATTCCGCGGCACAAGGTCTGGAATGAAAGCCTGATATGGAGCCTGGGCCGTGTTGGAGCTGATTTGAAGGATGCAAAACACGAAGAAAATCCCGGCATAGCTACCGACCAGTCCTATTCCGGGTAAAAACAGACAGACAAGTACGGTACCAATCAAGATATACGGGCGGCGCCGACCCCAACTGAAGCCGGAACGGTCACTGATAGCACCGATAACGGGCTGGGTAATCATGGCAACGATTAACCCGGCAAAGGTAAGCAGACCCAGGAAGGTGTTCTTCTGTGATTCTTCAAGAAAATCCAGCAGCCTGATGGGTAAAATAACGCTGTTCATGCTGCCTGCCAGACCGGCAAGGGCAAAACCCAGGATGGTTATCTTGAGATAGTCAAAACGACCGAATGTATTCGTGCCTTTGTCCATACGGTACTCATCGGGATACAACTGGTGAACTTAGTCTAATATGTAATCAGCACGGATACAAGATATACGTTTATAACGTCATATCACATATATAAAAGTACCTGAACATGGTACTATCTGGTTTTGGTTGATACAGGTACTCACCCCCTTTGTCCCCCTCTCACTCAAAACCATGATTTGATATGGAATAATTATGTGAGTGAGAGGGGGAGAGGATTTATGAGAGGGGGCTTCGCCCCCTCTCTCTATAACTCCCCTTTCCTGCCGGGAAAGTCTTTCAGCCAACGCCAGTGGTTCTGGCAGGAAAGGGGTTCATCCTGAAGGTTCACCCTGAAGGGACACAGGGGATAGGTAATAATAAATAACCAGATGCAAACAGAACCCTGAATATTACTTAATTGACAGCCTGCATACATGTAAATATAATCATACCCAATATAAGAGGGGAGTGAATTATGGCTGAGAAGAAA
>CAZCMK010000040.1:0-2294 GCA_964499775.1 uncultured Dehalococcoidales bacterium
CTTCGTTGGCTAAAGGATTCGTTTATTCCGAGCGGAGTCGAGGAAAACCCTTTATCAGTTGCTCCTTTGTATGTCTCGACCAGCCTTTAACCTGCGCCTCTCGTTTTCTTGCCTCGGAAACACTGCCATATCTTTCGTTATAAACCAAGGTTACAGGTCGCCTACCAGAGGTATATTTTGCTCCGGCTCCTTTGTTGTGTTTTTCTATACGTCCCTCCAGGTCATTTGTAATGCCGGAATATAGAGAGCCATCTCTACACTCGACTATATAGAAATACCACTCCGTTTTTGTTTGTGCCCTTGGACTCATTTCATACCTTCGACAAGCTAAGGAAAAATCGCTCAGGGTTCATTCATAAGCGTTCACCCAGAAGGGTTCTCTCTGAAGGGTTCACCCTGAAGGGTTCTCCCAGAAGGGTTCTCTCTGAAGGGTTCACCCTGAAGGGTAAGCGGAGGGGGTGGGATTCGAACCCACGGTCACCTTGCGGCGACAGCGGTTTTCAAGACCGCCTCCTTAGGCCTCTCGGACACCCCTCCTGGCTACAGATTATACTTCAGAAAACACATCTAATCCAAGTGATTGAGTTACCGCTTTAATGGTTTAAGTATAACATTCAGTTTACACCCGCTGCATCATGTGTTAGCATTTGCTATCTTTTAGAGAACTAAATTATACTCTCATATACCGGAGTTAGTCGTAACGCGCTCGGACAGGAGGTGCGGGATGTCTAAAATATCGCCGGTAGAATTGCTCCAGAACCTCATTCGCTTTGACACAACGAATCCCCCAGGCAACGAAGTAGAGTGTATCAAGTATATAGATAAGTTACTCACCGAAGCAGGCTTTCAAACGACTCTCCTGGCCAAGACTAAAAATCGTCCCAACCTGATTACCCGATTGAAGGGTCGGGGCACCGCGCCGCCGTTGTTACTCTACGGACATGTGGACGTTGTGACGACAGCTAACCAGAACTGGACTCACCCGCCTTTCGGAGGTGAAATAGCAGACGGCTGGATATGGGGCAGAGGTGCCCTCGATATGAAGTCCGGCGTTGCCATGATGTTGACCTCTATGCTGAGGGCTAAAGCTGAAGGCTTTGTTCCGGCTGGTGATGTTGTGCTCGCCATGGTATGTGACGAAGAGACCGTTGGTGACTGTGGAGCCAGTTTCCTGGTGGAAAACCACGCCGAGCACTTTCAGGACATTCGCTATGCTATCGGAGAATTCGGCGGCTTTACCATGTATATGGGTAAACGAAGGTTCTATGCTATCCAGGTTGCAGAAAAGCAGATTTGCTGGATGAAGGCTCGTGTGCGCGGTGAAGGCGGACACGGGAGTATGCCGGTGAGAGGTGGAGCGATGGCAAAGCTGGCGCAGTTGCTCCGGCAACTGGAAGAGCACCCCTTGCCAGTCCATATCACACCGTCCGCGCGTGAAATGATAAACACAATGGCATCGGCTCTCCCGTTCCCTTCCGGTTATATTTTGCGTCGACTGCTTAACCCCCGCCTTGCCGGCAGGGTACTCAAACTACTTGGCGAAAGCGGTAAGACGATTGAACCTCTACTTCGCAACACAGTCAATCCAACGATTGTACATACCAGCGAGAAAATCAACGTAATCCCTACCGAAGTTGAGCTTGAAATCGATGGACGCCTGCTCCCTGGATATAAACCGGAGGACATGATAGCAGAACTACGGCATGTTATCGCTGATGAAGTGGAACTCGACCTCGTCCTACATCATCCCTGTCCCGGCGAGCCGGATATGGGGCTGTTCGATACATTATCGAGTATTTTAAGAGAGCGTGACCCCGAGGGCTTACCTTTACCTTTGTTATTGCCCGGCACGACCGACGCGAAATTTTTCTCCCGGCTGGGCATCCAGACCTATGGATTCACACCGATGGTCCTACCTGAGAATTTTAACTTTACACGCGTTATACACTCCGCCGATGAACGCATCCCGGTCGAAGCCCTGGATTTTGGCTCGGAAGCTATCTACGAAGTTCTACAGCGTTTCGGGGATTGAAAAAGGTCGCTGATATACCTGAAGACTCGTTTTATTTCACGGGTATGCGTCTTATCTCGAACCTGTTGCCCACATTCGGGTCGGGGCACGTTACCGTCGTAACGTCCGGGTCTTCCTGCCACGGAAACTGCCCGCCGTATTTCATCACCAGCGCCGGGACGAAAATAGCTCCGTAGGCGGAATGGCACATGTTTTCCGGCACCGTATACTGCCAGAGCCACTCGTCTCCCACCTTGTGATCGTTACCGCACGGATTATCTTT
>CAZCMK010000040.1:2394-8827 GCA_964499775.1 uncultured Dehalococcoidales bacterium
CTGTTATAGGCAAAGAAGCACAGATTCTCCGGCGTCCTGCTCTGCCAGAGCCACTCTTCCCCTATCTTATGACCGAAATGGCATGGTTTCTGATTTCCTATCAGCTTGATGGATATGTCATAAGCTTCAGCCATTTCTTACCCTCCTTATCTTTATACGAAAACAACAACATTATACCCGTAACCGTATCTTAAAACCAGTCATGTATTGTGCCTTTTGGTAAAGACACGGTACAATGTACTGAAATCCAGCCTGTTATGATATTTGGAAAAAGACGTGAAGCGTAAAAAAGATAATCAGGTAAAAAGAGCGGTTGTTACCGGCGGAGCCGGGTTCATAGGGTCGCACCTCTCCGCCGAGCTGGTAAAACGAGGCTACCACATAATCATCCTTGATAACCTCTCCACGGGGAAAATGGATTATATCGCGGAACTTGTCGCCGGAGAGAACGCGGACTTTCATCAGGGTAGCATCAACGATTTCGACCTGCTTATGGACATTTTCCGGGACGCAGACTACGTTTTTCACCTGGCGGCAGTCTCCAGCGTTCCCCTCAGTCTGGAAGACCCCCTCGCCTGTCACGAGGTAAACGCCGCCGGCACGCTTAATGTCCTTACGGCTGCCAGGGATAGCGACGTAAACAAGGTGGTCTACGCCTCGTCCTGCGCCGTCTACGGCGACAAGCCGGAAATTCCCAGTACGGAAGATATGCCTCCCGACCCCCGGTCTCCCTACGCCGTAACCAAGCTCAGCGGCGAACATTACTGCCGGATATTCCGGGAGGTCTACAATCTCCCCACCGTCAGCCTCAGACTTTTCAATGTATACGGTCCGGGTCAGGAGCAGGACTCCCCGTATTCCGCGGTCATTCCCGCCTTTATCAAGCTTGTCTCGGCGGACAATCCACCCGTTATTTACGGTGACGGTACCCAGACGAGAGACCTCTCATTCATCACGGATATCGTTGCAGCAATGGTACTGGCTGCGGAGAGCCGGGCTTCCGGAGTATACAACATCGGCAGGGGCGAGAGTATCACCATCGACCGGCTTGCCCGGTTGATTATAAGCCTTTCTGGAAAGGACCTCGAACCCGTCTACAAAGAGCCGAGGGCTGGAGACGTGACGCACAGTCTGGCGGATATCTCCCTGGCGAAGACATTCGGCTACAAGCCCGGGTACAGCCTCGAAGATGGACTGAAGTACCTGCTCAAACGGTCTCTTTAGTCCGGATAGATGACCCTGTCGGTACCTTTTATTTATTGGCGGTGTTTATTTACCGTGATATAATGCGTAATATGTAAACTGGACTGGTAGCCCTGCCGTCGGTATCAGGGCGGTGTTAGGGTTTATTACTTCGGAAGGGAATTGATTGTCATGAAAATATCGGTCGTCGGACTCGGCAAACTGGGTGCGTGTCTCGCCGGAAGTTTAGCCTCAAAAGGATACGACATCATAGGAATCGATATCGATAATGAAGTAGTCGATACCGTTAATGCGGGAAAGGCTCCGGTTACCGAACCGGGCTTACAGGAGCTGTATACCACCTGCCGGGACAGGCTCACCGGCACAACGGATTACGCAAAGGCTATAACCGATTCCGATATCACATTTATGGTTACGGCTACCCCAAGCGAACCCGACGGGCATTTCTCCACCCGCTATATGGAAAGCGCCCTGGAGTCTCTGGCGAAAGCCTTGGGTAAAAGCGACAAAGACTATCACCTGTTCATCATCACCTCCACCGTTTCGCCGGGTACTACCGATGAAAGCCTGATACCGCTTATAGAGAAGGCTTCGGGGAGGAAGCTTAATCAGGGCTTCGGCGTCTGCTATAATCCCGAGTTCATCGCTCTGGGCAGCGTTATCAGGGATTTTCTTAATCCTGACCTGGTGTTAATCGGCGAAAGCGGGAAGCGCGCCGGAGATATACTTACCGGTGTCCATGAAACTGTCTGTGAAAACGAGCCCCAGATATCCAGGATGTCCATCATCAGCGCTGAGATTATGAAGATAAGCCTGAACTCGTATGTCACCATGAAAATCAGTTTCGCCAACACCCTTGCCGCAATATGCCAGAATATACCCGGAGCCGATGTAGATGCCATCAGCCAGGCTCTGGGCGCGGACAAAAGGATATCTCCGTATTACATACGAGGCGGTCTTGCTTTCGGCGGTCCGTGTTTCCCTAGGGATAACAAGGCTTTCATCAATTTCGCCAGGAAATACGGACGCGAAGCCGCCCTGGCTGAAGCCACGGACAGAGTAAATTACGACCAGATTCAGAACCTCAAAGAGCTTGTGCTTGAACACCTTCCCGATGACAGGAAAATCTCGTTAATAGGCCTTGCCTATAAGGTAAACACGCCGGTTATCGAAGAGTCGGCAGCCGTCAAACTTACGGAAGAGCTTATAAATCAGGGACTGAAAATAACGGTCTTCGACCCGCTGGCTACGGATAACGCCAGGCGGCTTTTCGGTGACAAGATAAACTACGCATCCTCGCTGGAGGAGTGCCTCACCGCCTCGGACTGCTGGGTAATTACCCTGCCTTACCAGGAGCTGAGAGATATCGATGAAAGCCTCCTCACCGCGGACCCGACGATAATTATTGATTGCTGGAGAACAATCGACCCCGCAAGGTTCGGCTCAAAGGTTAGATATGTCGCCCTGGGGAAAGCCGAGCTGTAAAGTACAGCAGGTATATACGACCGCTCGACCGGCGAATGGGTTGGACTTGAAAACATGTTATCTGTCAAGGATAATACACCTATGCTGACCATATTCTCCGTCCCCAAACCGTTTCACGACCATATCGGGATAATACAGAAGAATGCCATCCGTAGCTGGACTCTGCTCGAACCTGCCTGTGAGATAATCCTGATGGGAAAAGACGAGGGAACAGCGGAGATTGCCTCGGAACTGGGTCTACGCCACATACCGGACATAGAGCATAACGAATACGGTACCCCTCTGGTCAGCTCCATTTTTGAAACAGCCCGGAGCATTGCCGGTAACGAGCTGATGTGCTACATCAACGCCGATATTATTATGATGAGCGATTTTCTTCCGGCGGTGCGGCGGGTCCACCTGAAACCCTCGCTTATGATAGGTCAAAGGTGGAACATAGACATAAACGAGCCGCTGGACTTTAACGATGCGGGCTGGGAGTCCCGGCTGCGGATACTCCTGAGCAGTTCCGGCGAGCTTAATTCGCCCAGGGGAATGGACTATTTCGTCTTTTACAAAGGGCAGTATTCGGATATTCCTCCCTTTGCCCTCGGCAGGACTTCATGGGACAACTGGCTGGTCTACAGGATGCGTTACCTGAAAATACCGGTTGTCGATATGACCCCGGTTGTCACCGCAGTCCACCAGAACCACTCATACTCGAACTTCCCGGACGGACAGGACGGTGCATTCAAAGGCCCCGAGGCCGTGATTAATCAGAAACTGCTGGGAGGTTCCGATTACTCCTTATGCAGCAGACACGCGACCCGGATATTAACTCCCGGAGGTCTGAGACCGGCATGGACGCTTTCTCATATCTACCACCGTCTCTATGCTGTGCCGTCGATACATCCGCGTCTGAGGTTCCTCAATATTCCTAAGAAGCTGCTGATAGCGCTTTCCAGGTTTATCCGGCCGAAGCTGGGTATAGCCAAGGAATGATAACCTGTTAACCGTCGATTTCATTGTACCGCCAGACCTTAACCATACGGGCAGAACTAACTGATTCCTAACCATTTACAGCGATACCATATGGAAGGATTCTCTTGCCAAAGAATGGCTGTTGTGTAATACTAAATCCAAGTTGTTTATTATTAGCTTCAATCGAGGATTACCCGGGTGAGTAAGTTCAGGTTCTCGCCTGCGTTATTGAGCGGCATACTGGTCGCCGTGTTTTCTGCCATCGCCTTCTGGCTCAGGTGCCTTCCGTATGATAAGGTCTTCAGCGGCGACTGGGTAAAATTTACCAGCTCCGATGCGTATTTCCAATTACGCCTGGTAGATAACCTGGTACATAACTATCCTCATCTGTCTAACTTCGACCCTTACCTGATATATCCCGGCGGTGCCGGTATTAGCGGCACCCATTTATTTGTTCGTATAATCGCCAGCATCAGCAGCGTATTCGGGCTCGTTCAACCGACTCAGCATACTATCGACATGGTTGGCGTCTTTTTACCACCGGTACTGGCGGTACTGATAATTATTTGTGTTTACTTTATCGGCAAGGAGCTGTTTGGCCGGTGGGTGGGCATTCTCGCCATCGCTCTGCTGGCTACATTACCGGGTGAATTTCTGGGGCGTTCAAAGCTGGGTTTTACCGACTACCATGTTGCCGAGGTGTTTTTCACCACTGCGGGCATGCTTTTCATAATTCTGGCTATAAAGGCGGCTAACGGTGCGCAGCTAAAATTCAATCATCTTGTAAAGCTGGACTGGGCAGTAATCAGGAAACCCCTCATTTACAGCCTGATTGCCGGTATTTTCCTCGGACTCTATAGCCTGACCTGGACGGGGGCACCTCTTTTCGTCTTCATTATATTCATTTATTTCATTGTCCAGTTCATAATCGACCACCTGAAAAGCAGGTCTACCGATTACCTCCCCATTGTCGGTATTATTACATTTCTTGTCACGCTCATTATCTCGCTGCCCGGTCCCCCGAGTATAATTATTCAGCCCGCACTCATCATCGCGATTATTGCTCTGGTAGTTCTGAGCCTTATATCCCGATTTATGGCAGGTAAACAGTTGAAGCCGGTCTATTATCCGGTCACCCTCCTTGTGCTGGGAGCTGCCGGAGTGGGGCTTTTCTACCTTCTTTTCCCGTCAGTAATGAGGTCGATGCTCAGTACCTTCACCATTCTGGCTCCGGCCGGCGTTCAGTTAACAACCATTGAAATGCAGCCCCTTATACGTTCCGCGTATGGAAATCCTTTCCTGATTGTGTGGAGCAACTATTCCACCAGCTTCTTTATCGGCTTTATTTCACTCGGCATACTGATTTACCTGATGGTAAAGCACGGCAATTCCGAAAAAACGCTGTTTATAGTATGGAGCCTGATAGCCCTGATAGCCAATCTGGGACAGCGCCGCTTCGGTTATTATTACAGCGTGAACGTGGCTTTACTGACCGGTTATGTTTCGTGGCTGGCGCTCGAAATGGCAGGACTTCGCGTGTTAACACAGGCACGGCAGGCGGCAAAACAGGTAAAAGACACGGTAAGAAGAAAGGTCAGGAAGGATAAGTCCGGTTCTCTCATTACCGTCAGCCACATTACCGTTTTCCTGGCGGTAATCGTTGTCTTCTTTGTGGTTTATTTCTGGAATATTGAGCCGGCAATCAGTTCTGCCAGCCGGGCGCCTTATGCTCCGAGCGATGCCTGGTGCAGCTCGCTTACCTGGATGAGAGAAAACACACCCGAACCGTTCGAAGACCCTGAAGCCTACTACCGGCTGGAAAATTCAGGAAAATATTCTTCCTTATCCAACCTGATTGCTTCTGTCCCTGAGCCTTCGGAAGACCCTGCTTTTTATCGCAGTCTTGAAAGATACTATCCTTATCCCGATACTGCATACGGGGTGCTGTCATGGTGGGATTACGGCAACTGGATAACCCGCATAGCCCGCCGCATTCCCAACGCCAATCCGAGTCAGGACCCTCGCGCCGTAACGAGTGTGGCTACGTTTCTCACCGCACAGGATGAAGGCTCGGCTAATGAGGTGATACGGGAACTCGACTCCGATTATGTAATTCTCGATTATGAGACGGCTTATATAGACCCAGTATCCGCCGGCGGTAAATACTGGGCGGTTATTACCTGGGCGGGAATGGAAACGGGAGAATTTTTCGATTTATACCTCGTACCGCATCCTACAGAAGAAAACGTAATGGTATTAAGGCCGTTCTTCTATCCCAAGTACTACCGCTCGATGGCTGTAAGACTATACAATTTCGACGGTCAGGCGGTAACCCCGGCAAGCATATGGGTGATTTCATACGAGGAAAGGACCGATGCCTCAGGTACGATTTTCAAAATGGTTGTCACTGCCGAACAGTTCGACAACTACGAAGAAGCGGAAGCCTTCCGCCTGAGCCAGGACTCGGATAACTACAGGATAGCCAGTATGAACCCCCTGCATAGCTGCGTGCCCCTTGAAGCCCTGGAGCACTACGGGCTTGTCCACAGCTCTGAATATCTGGTTGCGCTGGTGGATGAAAATACTATTCCGGAAGTGAAAATCTTCGAATACCTGGACTAGGTCGACATTTACTGACCGGTACCCGCCTCATTTTCAAACCTTTTGTACCCATAAAACATAACTTCCGGGTCTTTTTTCCGTTATATTTAGTAGAACGCCAAACAATATCTGTGTGGTTTTTGAGGAGGGAGAGGATTTTATGACAAAGGCGGGAAAATACTGG